>NZ_JBLWIT010000132.1:0-39922 GCF_048381435.1 Rhodococcus mengyinensis
GGGTAGATGTCGCCGCCGGCCACGAGGAAGGTGTCGGGGGCAGGCTCCGATCCTGCGTCGCCGTCGACGGAGACTCTTATGCCAATAGACGACGCCACGTCTGCCCCGGTCGGCGACAACAACACGATCTGGTAATCGGCGCCGCATAGATTCGCCTCCGCGAACACCTCGGCAGGGCCGGCGACATCGAGCAGTTTCACCCCGTCGTAGACCAGGACCGCGACCCGATGCGGGTGGGGGCTGGTGTGCATGCTCACTGCCTGTCCGGATTCGAGTGGGTCATGGCCGGACTGAGGCGGCGCCGGAGGCCAGGTGTGCGGCACCGTTGGGGGACGGACACATCGTCTGTTCTACAACATCGAAACCTGAAAGTGCAGGATCCATGACCGAGATCATCGCAGGAGTGGAGATTCCCGAGACGCAGGCGGCGGCCGAGGCCACTCGCCTCGTCCAGGATACGACGAACCCGCTGATTTTCCATCACTCGCGGCGGGTGTTCCTCTTCAGCACGCTGCGGGCTCGCGTACTCGGCCTGCGGCCGGACCCTGAGCTGCTGTATCTGTCGGCGCTGTTCCACGACACGGGTCTGCTCACGCCCTTCTCGGATGTGGAGCAGCGGTTCGAGCTCGATGGGGCCGATCATGCTCGTAAGTTTCTGCTCGATCGCGGTTTCTCCGACGCCGCCGCCGAGGTGGTGTGGACGGCGATCGCGTTGCACACGACGCCGGGGATTCCCGGCCGGATGGGGGATGAGGTCGCTGCCACGAACTTCGGTGTTCTCACCGATGTGGTCGGGTTGGGTTTGGACGGTCTGGACCCGGATCAGGTGGAGGAGATCACCGCTGTCCATCCGCGGGGTGACTTCAAGAACGAGTTTCTGCGTGCTTTCGTCGACGGGCTCAGCTATCGGCCGGACACGACCTACGGCACCGTCAATGCCGACGTCCTGGAGCACTTCGTTCCGGGCTTCCGCAGCATGAGCATGGTCGATCGGATCATGGGGTCGGCGTGGTCTGCATGATCGGAAGTACCGCAAGACAGCGACGAAGAAGGCGGTCCGACAACGCAACGATCGTCGGGTCGCCCAGGTATGTCCTCCATTCTCGTCACGCGAGTGAACCATCGGCGGGTACGTGATGCCGCGCCAGGACGGACTGGACGCCCATCCTTCATCTGCCGGGCAATCTCGTCTAGAGCCTTCGGCGTGGGCGCCAGGACCCCACGACTACTTTGCTACCCACTTAGAAAGAACACTATGACCAGCGTGAATCTCGGCAAGCAGCACCCGGCCGTTTACCAGAGCCTGATGAAGCTGGACGCGGAAATCAGGGCGGCCTTGGAAACTGCGGGAGTGGACCCACTCCTAGTCGAGTTGGTGAAGATCCGCGTCTCCCAGCTGAACGGCTGCGCCTTCTGTCTTCGACTTCACACCCGCGATGCCCTCGCCAAGGGGGAGACGACAGATCGACTCGCGGTCGTCGCAGCGTGGTGGGAGGCGCAGTACTTCAGCGACCAGGAGCGGGCAGCGCTCGCTCTCGCCGAACAGGTCACCGCTCTTGCCGTTCCGGAACGGCGAACCTGGGATGATGGCTCCCTCACTGACGCACAGGTGTCCGCGATCAGTTGGCTCGCGACTTTGATGAACGCCTGGAACCGGGTAGCCGTTACCAGCCACTACCCGGTTGCGCCGTAGGGAACGGGTCGGTGAACTGATGTTGTTGGGCAGGATGACTGAGTGCCGGACGCTCGACCGGTTGCTCCGCGAGACACGATCAGGGCGTAGCGGCACGCTCGTGTTGTGCGGGGCCCCTGGAATTGGCAAGTCAGCGTTGTTGGAGTACCTGGCGGAGCGAGCGTCAGGTTGCCGGGTTGCGCGAGCTCGCGGTGTCGAGTCGGAGATGGAGCTGGCGTTTGCGGGCTTGCACCAGCTTTGTGCGCCGATGCTTCACACGCTCGAACACCTGCCCTCACCGCAGCGAGATGCGCTGGGAATCGCATTCGGGTTGCGTGCAGGTGAACCGCCAAATCGCCTTCTGGTCGGCCAGGCCGTCTCGAGCTTGCTTTCGGCAGTCGCGGAGCAGCAACCTCTGGTCTGCTTGGTCGATGACGTGCAATGGCTCGATCGGGCCAGCGTCCAGGCGCTGGCGTTCGCCGGCAGGCGGCTGCTGGCCGAGCCGGTTCTTCTACTCTTCGCGGCGCGTGAGATCAGGCAGCAGGAGCTGCTGGACCTGCCGGACCTCGTGGTGGGTGGACTCGGCGACTGCGATGCGCGCCAGCTGCTGGCCTCCGGGATCCGCGGGCGGCTGGATTCGCAGGTGCTGGACCGTGTCGTGGCGGAGACGAGCGGCAATCCGCTGGCCCTCCTGGAGTTGTCCGGGGCGCTCACCTCTGCCGAGTTGGCCGGCGGGTTCGGGCTTCCCGCCGGGCAGCTTGCTAGCCGCATTGAGCAGAGTCTCCGGATACGCCTCGAGGCGCTGCCACCCGAGACACGGCGGCTCCTGCTGACGGCGTCGGCAGAGCCGGTTGGCGACGTGAGCTTGTTGTGGCGCGCGGCTGGACTCCTTGGGATCGATGCCAGCGCGGCCGCGCCGGCCGAGGACGCCGGGTTGCTCGAGCTTGGCACTCGGGTCCGGTTCCGCCATCCACTCGTTCGTTCAGCGGCCTACCGAACCGCGACCTTGGGCGAACGCCAGGAGGTACATTGCGCGTTGGCGGAGGCGACCGACCAACAGGCCGACCCGGATCGCCGGGCCTGGCACCGTGCCCGCGCGACACCGCGGCCTGATGAGACGGTAGCCGGGGAGCTCGAGCGCGCGGCCGGACGGGCCAATGGACGCGGCGGCATCGCGGCGGCAGCGGCGTTCCTGGAGCGGGCAGCCGAGCTGACTCCAGAGCCGGCCCGGCGAGGCACACGCGCGCTGGCCGCTGCCCAGGCCAAATTTGACGCTGGCGCGCCAGACCGGGCGGCCGAGCTCCTCGCGACCGCAGAGATGGGTCCGCTCGACGATCTGCAGCGGGCGCGGGCGGAGCGGATCCGTGCCGAGATCACGTTTGCGCGCAACCGCGGCAGCGACGCTCCAGCGCTGCTCCTCGACGCTGCCAGGCGGCTGAGTTTGCTCGATGCCGGGCTGGCCCGTGAAACCTACCTGGAAATGCTCGGCGCGGTGATGTTCGCTGGCCGTCTCGGCGGATACCGCGGGCTGCGCGAGGCGGTCGAGGCGGCCCGTGCCGCGCCTTCGGGGCCGCGGCCGCCCCGGGCAATCGAGCTGCTTCTCGACGGTCTCACGACCCGGTTCACCGAGGGCTACGCAGCGGGCGTACCCCAGCTCAAGGCAGCGCTTCGCGCGCTAAGTCTCGACGATGGCTCAGGCGAGGACGACGCCAGATGGCTTTGGCTAGCGTCCCGCGTCGCATCGGATTTGTGGGACGACGAGAGCTTGGATGAGGTTGCCACTCTTCAGGTCCGGCTCGCCCGTAGTGCCGGCGCGCTCAATGTTCTCCCTATCGCGCTCAACTATCGTGCCGATGTGTACGTGCACGCCGGAGAGTTCGCTGCCGCGTCAGCGTTGATCGACGAGGCGGAGGCGATCACACAAGCAACCGGTAACCCGCCCCTCAGATATACATCGCTGATGCTTGCTGCGTGGCGTGGGCAGGAGCCAGTGGTCCTGGGACTGATCGAGGCCAGCCTGGACGATGCGACCGGCAGAGGTGAGGGAAGGGCGATCACGCTGGCTGAATACGCGGAGGCGGTGTTGTACAACGGTCTCGGCAGGTACCAGGAGGCGTTTGACGCTGCACAAAGAGCGTGTGAGCATGGCGAGCTGGGTCTGGGTGGCTGGGCGTTGATTGAGCAGGTCGAGGCGGCTGCACGCCTTGGTAGGCCTCAGGCCGCTGCTGCGGCGTTGGCTGGTCTCGAGGAGCGGACACGGGCCAGCGGCACCGAGTGGGCCCTGGGGATCGAGGCCCGCTCGCGCGCGCTGCTGAGTGACGATGGGACGGCCGATGCGCTCTACCGCGAGGCGATTGAGCGACTCGCCAGCAGCCGTGTCGTCATTCATCTTGCCCGCGCTCGCCTCCTGTATGGCGAGTGGTTGCGTCGCGAGAACCGTCGCTCCGATTCGCGCGAACAGCTCCGTGCCGCCCACGAGATGTTCAGCCGCGTCGGGGCGGACGGCTTCGCCGAGCGTGCGCGCCGCGAGCTTCTGGCTACCGGGGAGAAGGCACGCAAGCGCACAGTCGAGACCTTCGGCGAGCTCACGGCGAAGGAGGCTCACATTGCTCGGCTGGCCGGTAACGGGCATACGAATCCCGAGATAGGCGGCCTGCTGTTCATCAGTTCCCGCACTGTCGAGTGGCACCTGCACAACGTGTACACCAAGCTAGGCATCGTGTCCCGCAGAGAGCTTCGTAAAGTGTTAATCAGCAACGGAGTCGCGACGCTGCCGATATAGCGGAGGCTCACGCCTTCACCGATCAGGAGAGCACGTGTCCGAGCTATCCTATAGGGCTGACGCGGTGATTTTCGGTGGCCAACACCGACGTCGGCTCCGCGCGTTCGACGCTGTCTCCCTTGTTCAGTGGCTGCTGGTTGCTTGGTGAACTCGCCCTCGACGTCCCGGGCGCCGCCGCGGCCCGGCCTGGCAACTCTTCTGCGGCGGGCGCCGGAAGAACGACCGCCTCGCCGCGGCCGCCGCACTGCTGCGGTGCCCGCGATCGCATCGAAGTCGATGGCGTCCGCGTCGGTCTGTGCTGGGACCTCATCGCTGACATCCGCCGCCTCGACAAGCTCGCGGCGAACGGCAAGCAGACGACCGAGGGCCTCGACGAGCACGGCACCCGACTGCAGGAGGCCGATGAGATCGGTGCGGTAACCGCTGCCGCCTGACCGGCGGAACATGTCGGGCCAGCCGGGTCCGGACCGCCGCGGCCTAGATCAGCGGCGTGGTTTCCCGCATCCGCTGATCGATGGTGCGGTCGGCATGGCCATCGGCCCGATTGGCGAGAATTCGGGGCACTTGACGTACCACAACGGCCCCACCTCGGTGGCGATACGATTCCTGAGCGTTTGTGTCAGAGGGGCTTTGCCCTCTCGTCGGGTCCGTCGAGCCATGACTGACGCACACATCGAGTCAATACAGGGTGGCCAGGTCCCGCAGCTACGCTGCACAGCTAGATAATAGGGACGGGCGTATGCATATTCCTCGGCAGCCCCGCTACGGCCGATCGAAATGTCACTGCCGCATTGCCTGTCGAGTAGGACTGCGTATCATAGCCCGATCCGTTCCAGGTCTCCTCAGCCAAGTCCTCGACCGGGGCGCGCTATCAAGCAGTATGACGCCCTGGAACGTGAAGATCTCGACGCAGTGAGGTGACTTCGAGGGCGATGTCTGGATTTGAGGACAGCTTGGCAGATAAGACATGGCGGCACGGATAGGGATTGCGACATTCTGAGTTCGCGGATCACACGAACCCGTGCCACCGAATAAGCGAGGAGACCTAAAATGAGCGAAACCATTGCTGGCGTGACAATTCCCGATACCAAGCTTGTCGCGGAGGCGACCGAGTTAGTCCGAGGTGCCACCTCGCCACTGCTGTTCCATCATTCCCGACGCGTCTATCTATTCGGTATGCTGCAGGGACAACAGCGGGGGCTTGTTCCGGATCCGGAGCTTCTATATGTAGGAGCGATGTTTCACGATCTGGGTCTGACGGAGCAGTACCGCAGGACCGACCAGCGGTTCGAGGTCGACGGGGCGAACGAAGCTGCTCGATTCCTTGTCTCCCATGGCCTTCCCGACGACGCCGTGCGCCGGGTGTGGACCTCGATCGCCCTCCACACCACGCCAGGGGTCCCTGAGTTCATGGAGCCCGAGGTGGCACTGGTGACCGCCGGCGTTGAGACCGATGTCCTTGGGATCGGATACCACGACCTCCAGCGGAGCGTGATCGATGCAGTCACCGACGCACATCCGCGGCCTGACTTCAAGCGGCGAATTCTGGCCGCGTTCACAGAGGGATTCAAAGACCGCCCCGGCACGACCTTTGGAACCGTCAACGCCGACGTTCTAAGTCACTTCCTTCCAGGGTTTGTCCGCGACGACTTCGTGAAGACCATCGAATCGAACGCTTGGCCGGAGTGAGAACTCCGTGCCTGGACCTACCGTCGTAGTTCGCCTATGGCTAGAGCCTTCACCACCGGTCCTTCCGACATGGGGGTCAATGTGCTCGACGCCGCCCCATTTCGCGTTGGAGCCGAATGGTCAAAGATCACCGACCTGATACGGGGATGTCCTTCATCGCATTCACTTACCGCGCAAGCTGGGCCGCACCGATTCGCGTGCGTGCCGTTCATCACTCGGCATCAAGCGCCGGGAACAACACAGAAAAGAGTTCGACATGACGAATTTTGCTCGTGGTGCACTGATTGCGGTTGCGGCGGTCACCGTCCTTGGAGGAGGCGGCGTCGGTGCCGCATCGGCACATCCGGCAGGTGCTCCGGATAGTCCGTCGCAGGTTCACGAGTCGTTCGTAGATCACTCGTTCAGCGCTCATCATCGTCATCCCCACTCGCCCAGGTATAATCCGTTCCAGTGGGGGATTTGCTCAAACGTTTCTTTCCAGGGCCATTGTCTCCCTTGAAGTCCATTGAGCGGCGGGGCGCCGGGGGAAGAGGACCGGTCGCCGTCCGCACTTCCGCGTTTGCACGCACCAGCCCATCCGAAAAGGAAACGCATTTTGGGAGCATCGTTGTGCCGCGAGATGTCGGCTCCGACAAGGGCACTGTCGTTGGCTGGCTGAGCACTGGAATCGCATCGGCGGGAACAGACATGCGGCGAACCAGCCGGGCATCATGGGTGGCGGCTTCGACGGGACGCGGATTACGGAATCAAATGAATATTGAACAGTTCGTCACAGGTTATCGGGGGAGCCGCGACGAGATCGGAATTTCACCCCTGAATCTGCACTGCTGGCTGGCATCGAGGTACCAGTCTCGGTTGAACGGGACAGAGTGATGCTGTGAGGTCACTCTTGCCAAAGGAGAGTGACAATGTGACGCTTCCTAGCGTCAGCGGCAAGGTCGGAAACCTGCCCGTGGAAGTGACCAGTTTCGTGGGTCGTCGCCGCGAGTTGACGGCGGCAAAGCGGCTGCTGTCGACTACCCGTTTAGTGACACTGACGGGCGTCGGTGGTGTCGGTAAGACACGACTGGCCTTGCGCGTGGCAGCGGACGCACGCCGCGCCTTCGACGACGGGGTGTGGTTGATCGAGCTGGGTGAGCTCCACGACCCGGAACTGTTGGCGGACAGCGTTGTCGCTGCGTTGGGATTGCGGGATCAGTCCTCCGAACCGTCGCCAAAGTTGTTGGCCGAGTATCTCGCCGACCGGCGGGTGTTGCTCATTCTGGACAACTGCGAACACATGGTGGAGGCGGCCGCGGAATTGGCCGAGACATTGCTTCGCTGGTTCCCTGATCTGCGCATCCTGGCAACGAGCCGCGAACATCTTGGCATCGGCGGAGAAGCGGTGATGCGGGTGCTACCCCTGGCAGCCCCCGATCCGGACCGTCCGCCATTGTTGGAGGGCCTGCCCGAGTGTGATGCCGTTACACTGTTCGCGCAGCGGGCCGAGGCCGCGTCGCCCGGATTCGTGCTCTCCGAGGACAATCGGGTCACGATCACCCGGATCTGCCAACGCCTGGACGGGCTGCCACTGGCGATCGAGTTGGCGGCGGCCCGACTGCGGGTCTTGACGCCGCAACAGATTCTGGATCGACTGACCGATCGAAATCGGCTGCTCACCACAGGCAGCCGCGATGCTCCGCTCCGCCACCAGACCCTGAAGCTGTCCATGGACTGGAGTTACGACCTGTGCGAACCGGTGGAAAAGCAGCTGTGGGCGCGGCTGTCTGTGTTCGCCGGTGGCTTCGAGCTCGATGCCGCGGAAAGTGTTTGCGCCGGGTTTCTCGAGCGGCATGAGGCGTTAGACGTGGTTGGTCGTCTGGTCGACCAGTCGATCCTGATCAGTGAAATGGGCGGCACCGCAGCGCGGTACCGGTTGCTCGGGAGCCTGCGCGAGTACGGATATCAGAAGCTGCAGGAGATGGGGGAGGAGGCGGCATTTCGTCGGCGGCACCGCGATTGGTGCCTGCAGTTGGTACAGCAGGCAGAGGAGGAGTGGATCGGGCCCCACCAGGTCGCGTGGATCACCCGGCTGAAACGAGAACAGCAGAATATGCGGGACGCTCTGCAGTATTGCGTGACCGAGCGCGGCGAAGCCGAGGCCGAGGCCGGCCTGCTGATCGCAGCCTCCCTACGCACGCTCTGGCTCGCTCACGGCCTGCTCAACGAGGGCCGATGCTGGCTTGACCGGGTGCTGGCCCATCACAGCGGTCCACCCACCACAGTGCGGATCAAGGCACTATCGGCCAACGCCGAGCTTGCCGGAATTCAAGGCGACCTCCAGAAGGTCGCAGTGCTCGTCGAAGAGGCGAAAGCTATCGCCGCGCACTTGGGCGGTATTGGGGTGCGAGCGCTCGTCACCCACGCCGACGGACTCCAGGCGCTCTTTGGGGGCGATCTGCCGCGCGCGGTCGACTGTTTCGGAGACGCGCTCGAGGTGTTCCGCGCCGAGGGTGATCTCCTACGACAGGTCGGGGGCCTGGTCGGGTTGGAGCTGGCCAGCGGACTTCTCGGAGATATGCCCCGGGCGATCGCATGCAAAGAGGAGGTGCTCGCGATCTCGGAACCTCGCGGCGAATCAGTGTATAGGGCGTGCGCCCTGTGGGCTCTCGCGCTAGCGGTGTGGCAGACCGACTACAGGCAGGCCGCACGGCTGCTCGAGCACAGCGTCCGGCTCACACGGGTGGTGGACGACCGAATCCACTTGGCATGGTCGCTGGAAGCGCTGGCTTGGATCGCCTCGGCCGAGCACCTCGACCGGCGGGCTGCCGTGCTGCTGGGCGCTGCCGCCGCGCTGTCAGCGACTGCGAGTAGCTCCCCTGTCACCGTCCCGAGCTTGCGCAGCTACCACGACGAATGCGTGCGGCAGTCCCGCCGCAGCCTGGGTGTACAGGTGTACGACGAGCAAGTGCGGCATGGCAAAACCATGACATTCGAGAATGCGGTTACCTACGCGCTCGACGAGGAGCAGGGGTCGGCGTCGCCGCCTGGTGTCGATTCCGCATGCGGGTTGACCAGACGCGAGCGGCAGGTCGCCGGCTTGGTCGCCGAGGGCCTGACGAACAAGGCGATCGCCGCGCAGTTGGTGATCTCGCAGCGCACCGCGCAGGGACATGTTGAGCACATCCTCGCGAAGCTCGGCTTCACGTCGCGTGCCCAGATCGCCGTCTGGGTCGTCGGGCTTGCGGAGGCGGAGCGGAGGGGCTCAGCAAGCCGTACTGTCTGATGATCGGTCAAGCGATCCTTGGGTTCTCCACCCTAAAGGCGACTCCCTGGCCGACTCGACGCACACACCGAGCACGCCGAGGACGTGCGCGGTGTACGCTTAGTGATTCTCCCAAAGTGTCTATGCCGCCGGGATTCAGGTCGCTGGCGCCGCTCGGAGATTGTCCGGATGCTGGGGAATCTGTCATCCAACCGGTGCGAGTGCCGGTCTGGCCTAGCGTCGTGTGGACCGCAGTGCGGAGGCGTGGGTGATCGCTTTCGTGGCGAGCATTAGCGAGTCCTCGCCGCGGGGTACGAGTATCGGCCGGTATCCGTGGTCGAGTAGTAGGGTCCCAACAGCCTCGAAAAACGAGGCCATGGTGTCGATCACGTTTCCTTCGATGAACACGTAGCCAATGAATCCATGCGTCGAGTGCGGCAACGGGTCCACTGCGAGTGCGGTGCTCAGCTCGCGCACGATACTGGCGAATTTGTGCGCTAGGCCGCTGAACGGAAGTGCGGCGGGCAGAGCGCCGGTCGCGTCGGCCTCCTGCATGACAATCATCGACAGGGAAATATCCTCGAGCAGATCATCCGTCGACGTCTGCGTGAACGCGTAGTAGTCGCGGTCGGCGGTGCCGGGCATCGACCCGTGAAAGCGATCGGCCAGCTCATGCGCCTCCTGCTTGAGCCGCTCGTCGGTACACAGCGAATTCTCCGCGAGACGCATGGTGGTCTGCTCGGGCGCGGTGGCGGCCCGGGCGGAGAGGTAGTCGTGTGCTGCCTCTGCGTCGAAGATGATGCGGGCCTCCGTGAGGGCCTTGATGAATCTGTGCACCCGCGTCTGCTCGCAACCGGGGCTGTCTTCCCCGCGGAAGGTCAACTTGGTAGCACCGATCCAGATGACGTCGCCCGATCGAAGCCGTCGACGACCTGTCAGTCGCTCGCTGTTGACGAATGTGCCGTTGCGGGACAACCCGTCGTCTACGACGGCCCAGTATGTGCCCGTCCACTCGATGACGGCGTGCAACCGGGACACCATTGAGTCCCAACTCAACACAATGTCGGATCGAGGCGAGCGCCCCACTATCACTCGTGGGGCGGTCTCAGACAGCGTCACCTCGCGGTCACGGCCCTGCCTGTCGGTGTAGCACAGGCGGGTTCCCTCAATTCGGTTCATGACTACCCCGCGAAATCCTGAACCACCACACAGCCTGCTCATTCGTCATTCGTCGCAGTCTTGCTTCCTGCTTCAATCCCCGTGATCGCGGCGCGAGGTCACGGGCGCGTTCGGCCATGCTTTCCCGTAGTGCGGGTGTGGTGAGGAGCCGCAACATCGCCTCGGCCATCCCGAACACGTCGCCGCGCCGGTAGATCAGGCCCGCGCTGGTGGGTACAACGAGCCCCACGGTGGCAGGGGTGCTCGGGAGCGACCACGGCCCGGCCGGCGGCTAACACCTCGCGTATCGTCGTCGTGCTCGTTGTGGTGCTCGGAACCACGAGATCTGCGGCGGCAAGCAGGTCGGGCCACCCCGGCCCGGAAGAATCCGCGATCAGGTGCACGTCGGTCTCGACACCGTGTGCGGCGGCCCTCCGCACGATGGCGTCGCGCTCCGCGCCGCCCCCGATGAGGGCGAGTTGTGCCTCGTAGACCCGCCGCACGACAGTGAACGCGGCGGCTAGTTGCTCGGCGTGCGCGATGTCGTCGAACGGTCCTACCGCGACGATCGTCGGACGGTTCGGGAGTCTGCCCGGCGATCGGGTGCCCGTCGGATAGTCGAGCGGACGGGACTCGCCGTCCGTCGGGGTACCGGCCTCCGTGGTTGTGGAATGGACCTGTGTTCTTGTCATCACCGTGCCTCCTTGTTCTGAATGATGCGTCCGTGCAGACAGCATCGTTTCTCGGCCGCCCGACCCCTTCGGCCGTGCCCGAATGCTGATCACACTGTCGAAAACCGATGCGGACTACCCATGTTGCAGTTCTAAGTCGTCTGTTTGTCTGAATGGGCGTCGTTTCGTCGTGACTGTCGGGGGTGCCAGTTGACGAACCCCATAGTCGCTGCGACGGAGACCGGTTCGCACCCGTGGCTTGCCCTGGTTAGTGCTACCGTGCCTGACCTGGATTTGGGGGTCCGGCATCCGATGCGACTGTCAGCCCCTTTGGCCGCCTCAGTCCCCGCACGGACGTGCCGGTGCGGGGGAGAACCGCCCTGCCGACGACCCGGGGTGCGGCCCCGGGTCTCTCACAGGCGCGACCGGGGGATGGGGCGGCCACCATGAAGTGGTCACACGAATCTGGCAACTCAATCGGGTGCGTGATCACCACAATCGATCGCTCTGCTGGCGGTTACCTCGGTGGAGCAAGCTGTCTTATCGCAGCGAGGAAGGCGAGGCGCCAGACACCGTGGAAACGCGCCACAGTCCGGGCACGCGCACAGGAATACGTAACCGCGGAGAAACCAAACACGTTCACAAGCACCGACACCGATGCGTCCCGGTGCAGATTACGAAAAGGAAGAGAGCCATCCATGAACGAAAAGACCTGGTCGGTGAAAATCGTCATCGACGAGCACAAATCCGATGAGACCGGAACCAAGACACGGGCGCGCGCCCTCCTACGTGTCAGCGGGCGGACCACCTTCGTAGGAACGGGGCTCGCCAGGCGAATTCCGCAACATATCGATGTCTCGGAAGTCACCGAGGGGATGGCCGCTGCCCGCGCCCTGGCAGACCTGTCGCATCAAGTGCACGAAGCAGCCGCGAAAAGAGAAGCGGCCACACGGAGCGTGCTGAATTCCGCGCGCATCGCAGAGGTTGCAGTCCCTCGGCCCGAGGCCACACGTGCTGCGCGCCATGATCGCACAACTGGCAGCTCCGCGCGGTAGACCAAGCGGGCGGTCGAGAACAGCACCCGGAGGCTGGAGGCCGACTACATCGATCTCTGACAAATGCACCGCCCACCAGACCATCGATCATGACAAGAGTTCGAAACGACATTCGGAGATCAACATGAAGGCAACGAAATTCGACAGAAGTGAAGTTCGAGTCTCCCGCATCGCATTCGGTGCGGACTCCCGCCGAACGCAGGGCCTCACCGTGGCACCCATTTTGCACATCGATGTCGCACGCGCACGTCGCTCCCGACGGGTTCTGTTCGTAGGCAACCCGGCCCGTTACGTCGAGGTGTCGTACTGGGCCATGGTCAAGCAGTGGATGGTCGTCCAGGGCCTTGAACCAGTGAGGAATCCGGACGGCGACGTCCTCTGCGTGGTCGTCACCGAGGACGTCCTCGACGGGGTTTGCTCGACCAAGGACGCCGAGACGATCGAGCGACTGCGCGGCCGGGGTGTCCCGGTCATAAACGTCCACGACACCATCCAGATCTGGCAGGCCACCGCCCGTGTCCGTGCCCGGCTCGCCGAGTCCGCCGTCGGGGATGACCGAGCTCGCATAGCCCCGGCGTGAACGGGGGTATCCGTTATCGTAGTCGGCGCGACTGTCCCTTGTCCGGATCGAAAGGTGGCCAGTTTCAGCTTCTTCAGGTTAATGCTGTTGCACTACGGGCATGCGATCGCCGAACGTCAGTGTCAGTGCGTTGAGCGCTGACTATTCCAGCGTAACTTCTCCACATGAGGCCTGCTCCTAGCGCGTTGTCCGGTATCGAGTCATCCGCAGTGGTGCTGGCGAGTGGTCCCCTGACGGCCGCAATCCTTGGCGGCCGCCGACTCACTTGCTCGACGCGTGGTATTGGAACCACTGTTCGCTGGCGTGGGTCTCGTCCTTCCGCGCCAATGGCAGGGTGTGTGGATGAGGCAAGGTGAAATATACTCTTGTACAGAGTTATTCGAGATAAGATGCTGTGCTCGTCGATATCGCGCTCGTGATTGATGGCACTGGCACGGCGCGGCATTCGGACATCATCGTCGGGTGCCGCACCGTCCGGTTCGGTGTGGAGGTCAATGCAGCATCGGTGATATGCGTGTCGAACAGGCCCCGATCGATGATAGGCGCGGCCGCCCATTCCTAGAAACGACTGGACGCGAGAACCGCAGCACCGTCAGGTCACGGCGAAGGGTTTCGTCAGCAGCCCCGGCTCGACGATGTAGGTCGGCCAGCCCTTCGCGGGGCGACTGTTAGGAGGCGACGGTTAGGATCGAAAGATGGCGCAAGACACACCGGCGGACCAGCCGGTTGTTTTCTCGACTGTCGGGTTGCCCGCGCGGCAGCGCGTCGAGCTGTGGGAGGGTCACAATGCCGATGCGCTGATCGGACTGCGATGCCGAACACTGGCTGCCGATGTGCTCGAAGCGACTGAGATCAACCTGCAACTCGACCGAGTGCAGCTCGCTCGTGTACACGGAACATCGCATGTGGTTGAGCGAGATGCTGAGCTCATCCGTAAACGGCCGACGGAGTCGGTTTCCATGTTCTTCGGCCTGGCAGGCGAGGCGTTCTTCTACCACGACGACGGTGTCCGCGCACTGCAACCGGGTCAGTTGCTGATCTGCGACGCAGACCGGCCATTCATGCGTGGCTTCTCCCACGGGCTGGAGGAACTCGTCCTGAAGGTGTCGCGTGAGACGTTCAGCGACGTGGCAGGCCTCGACGAGGTAGCCCAACCGACCGTTGTGGGTTTCGCAAGCGGCTCGGATCCCTTCGCTCATGCCCTTGCACGTCATATCGGACAGGCCGCCCGTGCGGAAAACCCGCAACCTGCCGACGAGGAGCTCCTGCTGGATCTCGTCGGGTTGCTGTTTGGCACCAAGCGCGAACCGATGGCGTCGACCTATCGCGTGGCGGTGACCAACTACATCGATCGGCACCTGGCCGACCACACGCTGTCGGCCTCGCAGGTCGCCCACGCGATCGGGATCAGTACTCGTCACCTGTCGCGTGTATTCGCCGAGGCCGACACCAGCTTCCCCAAGCACGTGATGAGGCGTCGTCTCGCGGCTGCGCATGCGCTGCTCCACGACCCCGCGCTCGCGACCACCACCGTCGCCGACATCGCGCGCCGCTGCGGATTCACCTCTTCCGCGCACTTCTCGCACGCGTTCAGTTCGCACTACGGCCAGCGCGCCACCGAGGTCCGGCAGCGTGCGATCGTCGCTCTCTCGATGTCGACCTCCTGAGACTGCGGCCTTCGTCGATCGGCCAACGTTTCGCGTTCCGGCCGTGATCGCCACGATACGTAGACGCCTCGTCTGTGACGCCCGACACTCGATGGTGAGGGCCGGCGATCGACCGGCCGCGAGAGGTGAATTTCATGCCCGCGTTTGACGATGGCCAGAAGGAGACCGCGCTGCCCGACTCGGCAGTTGTCGAGACCGACGTTCTCATCGTCGGCTCCGGCCCTGCAGGAGCAGCAGCGGCGCTGTGTCTCTCGACGCTCGGCGTCGCGAACATCATGATCACCAAGTACCGATGGACGGCCAACACACCGCGAGCCCACATCACCAACCAGCGAGCGATGGAGATATTCCGCGACCTGGGCATCGAGGATCAGGTGCTCGCCGATGCAACGCCCCACGAGCTCATCGGCGACACCGTTTTCTGCGACTCGATCGCAGGTGAGGAGATCGGGCGCATCCGCGCCTGGGGCACGAGTCCGTCCCGAGAGGTCGACTACCAGCTCGCCTCGCCGTGCCTGACCGTCGACATCCCACAGACTTACCTGGAGCCGATTCTCGTCAGGAACGCCACCGTGCGGGGCACTCAGACCCAGTTCTCCACCGAGTACCTGGGGCACACCCAAGACGAGGATGGCGTCGACGTGCAAGTTCTCGACCGGCTCACGGGCACGGAATACACCATTCGCGCGAAGTACCTCCTCGGCGCCGACGGTGCGCGATCGAAGGTCGCGGCAGACATCCGCCTGCCCTTCGAGGGTGCCATGGACATCGCCGGCTCGATGAACATCACCTTCAAGGCTGATATCGCCGCCTACGTCGACCACCGTCCGTCAGTCCTCTACTGGGTGATTCAGCCGGGCTCGAACATCGGTGGGATCGGCGCGGGTCTGGTGCGCATGGTGCGTCCCTGGAACGAATGGCTCGTCGTCTGGGGCTACGACATCAACGACGCCCCACCGACCGTGGACGAGGCCGCAGCGACGCAGATCGTACGGAACCTGCTGGGGATGCCGGACCTCGACGTCGAGATCACTGGCAGCTCGCTGTGGGGCAACAACGAGATGTATGCGACGCACCTGCAGTCGGGCCGCGTCTTCTGTGCCGGGGACGCTATCCACCGCCACCCACCGAGCAACGGGCTCGGCTCGAACACCTCGATCCAGGACTCCTACAACCTGGCCTGGAAGCTCGCTGCCGTCCTGAACGGGCAGGCTGCACCCTCGCTCCTCGAGACCTACTCGACAGAGCGTGTTCCGGTCACGGAGCGGATCGTGAAGCGTGCCAACAAGTCCAGTCGGGAGTTCATCGACCTGTTTGCGGCTCTCGGCGTGACGGAAGCCAGGACAGAGCAGGAGATGGTCCGCCAAATCGAGGAACGCAAGGCCAACACCCCGAAAGGCGCGGCCAAACGGGAAGCACTCGTAAAGGCGATGGACGTGAAGAACTACGAGTTCAACGCCCACGGTGTCGAACTCGGCCAGTTCTACCAATCCGCCGCCATCGTTTCCGATGGCACTGTCCTCCCTGACCCGGTGCGGGACCCGGATCTGTACTACGAAGCCTCGACCGTGCCAGGCTCACACCTGCCCCATGCGTGGGTCGGTGACAACAAGACCCGGCTGGCGACGATGGACCTTGCGCCGTACACACGCTTCACTCTCATCACCGGTATTGCGGGGGAGGCGTGGCAGGTCGCCGCGGAGAGGGTCGCCCGCGAGTTCGGCGTTCCGCTCGCGACCGTCATCATCGGTCCCGGCCGCGACGTCACCGACCTGTACTACGACTGGTCGAAACTCCGCGAGGTCGAGGAGGGCGGCGCCCTGCTCATCCGCCCCGACAAGCATGTCGCCTGGCGATCCCACGCGCTCCCCGCCGATCCCGAGACCGCGCTCCGCACCGCGCTCGCTGCCATCCTGGGCCGGGCGGCATGAGCATGCGGTTCGAGCACGAGACGCTCGGCCAGCGGATCCGTTTCGCCGCGGGTGAGGCAGCGCACGGTACCGCCGAGGAGGTCGCGCACCTCGGCGCACGCCGGGTCATGGTGATCGCCGGCCCCCGCGAGGCCGAGATCGCGCGTCACGTCGCCGCCGACCTGCCGGTCGCCCTGTTCCACAACGAGGTGGCGATGCACGTACCCGTACCCGTGGCCGAGCGTGCGCGCGAAGTCGCCGCTGCTCACGACGTCGATAGCCTGGTCGCCGTCGGAGGTGGCTCCACGACCGGCCTCGCGAAAGCCGTAGCCCTCACCACCGGGCTGCCGATCATCGCGGTACCGACCACGTACGCCGGGTCCGAGGCCACCAACGTCTGGGGGATGACCGCGGGAGCGAAGAAGACCACCGGTGTCGACGCGCGAGTCCTGCCCCGCTCCGTGATCTACGACGCAAGCCTGATGGTGTCCTTACCGGTCGACCTGAGTGTCGCATCGGGTTTGAACGCGCTGGCCCACTGCGTCGACTCGATGTGGGCGCCGCGGGCCGATCCGATCAACACCGCCCTCGCCCTCGAGGGGATCCGGGCGCTGGCTGCAGGCCTGCCCAAAGTGGTCGAGCATCCAGAGGGCCTGGAAGGCCGCGAGCAGGCGCTCTACGGCGCCTATCTGTCGGCGGTCTCCTTCGCCTCCGCCGGGTCCGGGTTGCACCACAAGATC
The DNA here is from genome assembly GCF_048381435.1 of Rhodococcus mengyinensis. Lineage (NCBI taxonomy): Bacteria > Bacillati > Actinomycetota > Actinomycetes > Mycobacteriales > Nocardiaceae > Rhodococcus > Rhodococcus mengyinensis. The sequence goes on from NZ_JBLWIT010000132.1 coordinate 17,169, forward strand.
TGCCACGTCCTCGGCGGCCGTTACGATCTCCCACACGCTCCGACGCACGCCGTGGTGTTGCCCTACGTTCTGGCTCTCAACGCCCCGGGAGCGCCTCTCGCCGAACGGCGGATCGCCGCGGCCCTCGACAATCCGAGCGCGCTGGAGGGACTCCAAGCCCTGCGCGCCGAGCTGGATGCTCCGCGCGCACTGCGCGACTACGGGTTCGACGACACGCAGATCCCTGACGCCGTGCAGGCGATCCTGCCGTCGGTCCCCGACAACAACCCGGTCCCTGTGACCGCCGACAATCTCGACCGCCTGCTGCGTCAGGCGTGGGAAGGAGCAGATCCGCGATGAGTCTCGACGCTGAAAGCAAAGCCCCCATGACCGGGGGAGCGGTCTCCGTGGAGCAACAGGTCCGCGAGGAGGAGCTGACCGAGCGGGTGGTCGCGTCCTTCGAAGCCACCACGGACCCGCGCCTGAGGCAGATCATGCAGGCGGCGGTTCGGCACCTGCACGCCTTCCTCCGCGAGGTCCGGCTCACCGAGGGCGAGTGGAACGTGGGAATCGACTTCCTCACCGCCGTCGGGCACATTACCGACGACCGACGCCAAGAGTTCATCCTGCTCTCCGACACCCTCGGCGCTTCCATGCAGACAATCGCCATCAACAACGAGGCCAGCGCGGACGCGACCGAGGCGACCGTCTTCGGTCCCTTCTTCGTCGAGGACTCACCGCAGGTCGCGTTGGGCGGCGACATCGCAAGCGGCGCGGGCGGCCAGCCGTGTTGGGTCGAGGGGAGTGTCCAAGACACGGCCGGCCAGCCAGTCGGTGGAGCCCGGATAGAGGTGTGGGAAGCCGACGAGGACGGCCTTTACGACGTCCAGTACGACGACAACCGCACCGCCGGCCGAGCTCACCTGTTCAGTGCCGAAGACGGGACCTTCCGGTTCTGGGCGGTCACCCCTACGCCGTACCCGATCCCACATGATGGGCCGGTCGGTCGGATGCTCGCGGCCAGTGGGCGCTCACCGATGCGGGCGTCGCACCTTCACTTCATGGTCAGCGCCGACGGCCAACGCACCCTGGTAACCCACATCTTCGTCCGCGGTGACGAGTTCCTCTCGAGTGACAGCGTCTTTGGGGTCAAGGACTCACTGGTGAAGGAATTCGTCGAACAACCAGCCGGCACATCCACCCCGGACGGTCGCGATGTCGGTAACCAGACCTGGTCACGCGTTCGCTTCGATATCGTGCTCGCGCCCGCTGACGTGTAGACCGTGCGAGAAGTATTCGGACCTGGTGCAGCCGCATTCGACCTCAACATCAGCATCGAATGCATAATTCCCAACATTCTTTGAATGAGTCGTCGAGTCGCCTTCGGAAGTGCGGTTTACCTCTGAAGGCGCTGCGCCACATCGCTCCGCCCGTTGCGGTAGCCGGGGTGTCCTGGCACGTACTGGAGGTGTCCACTCGCTTGTGACTGTCCTGCTGCGGCCGGGAAGGCTACAGCCGCGACAGAATTTCATCGCGCAGTCTCTCAGGTCGGGCTGAAGCCCACGGCGCGTGACGAACTCGCCGAACTGGTGTCCATATCGTGTGCAGGTATATGACCTAGACAGACACGGTCTCAGTTGAACGCCCCGATAGTGATGAGGCAGGCGAGATCGCCAAATCGCCGAGACGGGTACCGGAATACGCATACTCCATCGGCGATTCTCTGCCCACAAACCTCCTTTCATTGCTGTGGTGCGTTAGCTCAGGGCGCAGAGAGAGTGAATCCTGCTGACATTGAGTTTGCGTGATCTGTAATAATTTTCGCAACATCGTCGGGTCGGGAAAGGAAAGCGGAGTGGCTGGAGGCGAGTCGTACGGCCTGTCCTGCCCGTGCGGACATGGCTTCCTGCGCCGGAGCCGGAATCGCATTATCGTTCTCGCAGATGATGTAGGTGCTTGGTGTGGATATCCACGCCGCAGCCGTCTGCACTTCCTGAAACGAAGAGAGGCTTTGTGGCGAAAGTTTCGCTGTCGCAGCATCTGCAATGTCTTCATCGACATCACCGAAGAATATTTCTCGTGCATCGGTTGGCATCGTGGCATCGTCTCGTATCTGCAGCCACGATGTTGGTTGCCCCCCGATGGAGCTCCATAGAGATTCGCCGATATCGAGCTGGAATGCTGCTAGGTAGATGAGGTGCGCAACATTGGGCGCGCCCGCTGCTCCTTCGCTCAGGGGGAGGCCCCCGTAGGAGTGTGCTACCGCGATGACGTTTCCCTCTATCGAATCGAGAGCGGACCGCACGACCCGCGCGTCATCGTGAAGTCCGGCTCGTTGTCCCCCTTGAGAATTGGCGCTGGGCAGGTCGACGGTTTCGACGGCCAATCCGTTTCTGATCAATTTTTCCTTGACGTCCTGCCAACACCATGCGCCGTGCCAGGCGCCGTGCACGAGTAGAACGGTGAGGCGCTGGTGGGAATCTGAGGACATGGAACCTCCATTGTTCGCGATGTGAACAGTCATGCAATATGTGAACACGAAGAAGATAGCAAATACGAGTGACTACTGTCACCATTGATGTCGGCGACTGTCGGCAGGCAGCGCCTGAGCATCGTCGGGTATGTCTACGTCAGCGCTTTGTCAATACCGTTCGGTTTGAACAGGTTCGGGAAGGCGTGATCCACGAGTTTGTATCGACACCGCGGTGGAGGCGGGCCTGGGTGGCCCAGGGGTGGTGTTCGGTGCGAACTGTGTTCGATTCTCGCGCCTGCCGATATGGTGTTTCATGAAGCGTCAACTGGACCCGTTGCCGTCGTCAAGATGTGCTGGATCGTGAGGAAAGGTCGTCCACCGAAGGTCTTGCCAACTCCCCCTGGCCTGATCAAGCTCGCCAGGCTACGCCGCCAGGCTGTCGCGAATCTCCTCACGCTGATGACGCCGACCGGTGAAGCTGGTTCCGGTACAAGGAGCGTTGCCGCTGCGAGTTCGCGCGTTTGACCCGGCGCCTCCCATTAGTCAAACCACGCAACGGGTCTCGTGGACTCTAGACAATCTCCCCTGATGTCTTGCAGGCGAGTGTTAAAAGAACAGAAGGGATTTCGTGATCAGCAGCTTTCGAGGGCCGCCGATCCGCGACTTCCCGCAAGCTTCGCCCCTACGGGGTCGGACCTGCAAAGGGGTCAGGTCCCCCCAGAGTAGAACGCAGAACGCAGAACGCGGGGTCGGGGCAAATACTAGGATCGGGTGCACTCGTATGCCTCGCGAACTATCGTTACCACCGCCTCGGGGTTGCTGTTCATGACTGCATGGGACGATTCGACTTCCCTCTGTCGAGCCTGTGCACGGTCGGCCATATACTTCTGAGCCGCGAAAGGGATCGCACGGTCTCGAGTAGCGAGTAAAGCCCAGCTCGGAAGCGACTTCCAGGCCGGCGGCCCAGATGGTTCGGTAAATACCGACGCGGCGAGAGGACGTTGCGCTCGCGCCATCAGGGCTGTAGTTGCCCTGGGGAGATCTGCCGCAAACTCGTCGTGGAACACGTCGAGTTTCATGTATACATCGGTTTCGTCCGCTTCGGGGTGAGGCCGGCGAAGGGTGGTGGACTGCCCGACCAGTCCTCCTGGGAACCGCACGGGGTCATTAGCCTCCTGGATGCATTCTCCCTCCTCGTTGAGAAAGGCCGCAATATAGACGAGTGCCCGCACGTCACCCGCACGTCTCGCTGCGTTCGTTATCACGGTCCCGCCGTATGAGTGTCCGACGAGAATGACCGGTCCGGTGATGGTGGCGACGATGCTTGCAACGTAGGCAGCATCCCGCTCGACGCCTCGAAGGGGAATCGCAGGCGCTAGTACCGGGAAGCCGTCGTCGAGAAGTAACTGCATGGTGTCATACCAGCCACTGGCATCGGCGAAGGCGCCGTGCACCAAGATCACCGTGGGCTTCCGTTGGACGTTGAGTGTGTCGGAGGAATCCACAGAATCGGTCACATCAATGGCCGCGTTATTCGACATCGTTCTCCTCAGTTTATTCCATATGTTCGAGTGGGCTCGCCCGCAGGACGATGCCCGGCTACGTGAGTTATCGTCCGTGCATCACCGATCTGGCTCCTGCATATCGGGATTCGGCTCCCCGCTCTCGCCCTACCACTCTCCTGCGAGGGGCGGTCTGGATGCACCGGGCAAAATACTTGTACTCGGCTAGGTGTTCCGACCCGATGTGCCCGCTGAAGGCCAACCTGTTCGATAGGCGGCGGTCTGCCGCGTTTCCGATGTCGGCATTTCGACTGTGCAACCTGTCTGGCTGCCTTCACTTCGGCTCGAGGAGCATAGCCACGAGTTCAGTCCGTGAGCGAACTCCGACTTTCGTGTAGATTCGCGTCAGGTGGTATTGGATTGTCTTGATCGACACGAATAGCTCCTCTGCTGCTTCCTTGTTGCTCGCTCCTCTCGCGATCAGCCGAACGACTTCCTTTTCCTGCGGTGTCAGCTCTGAGGTCGGATTCTGACACGGCGGGCATTCACTCCGCCGGCCTTCAACTCACGATCGCACCGCTCAATGTACGGAGTCGCCCCCAGCATCGCGTATCCGTCGCGGGCTGCCGACAGGACAACGTCCGCCTCCTTTCGCTTGCGTGCCCGCCTCAGCGTTTGGCCATAGGCAAGGTTGATCCTCGCTCGGTCGTATGGCATGGAGAGCCGGTCAATGTAGCCCAACGAGGCTTCGAAAGAATCACGTGCGGCGTCGATGTCACCATGAGCTGCCAAGATTCTTCCTCGGACGTAGCCGAGTCGAGCCATGGATGAGTGGTGTTTCCGGTCCCACGTGACCCGCTCGTGCGGGATAAGGAACTGGTCTGCCTCTTCAATGTGACCGCTCAAGACGAGCCCGTTTGCAAACATGTCCGCCCAGGGCCAGAAGCCTGGTTCGTCGATGCCCTGACGCGGGCTGAGCTCGGCGATCGGCCTCAAAGCTCTGACAACCGAGTCGTAGTCAGCCTTTGCTTCCGCGATCTGCGCTCGCGCCAAGCACGCTGGTATGAAAATCATTTCGTAGTCATGGACGTCGGCATGCGCAAGCCTGAGGTGGGCTTGAGCCGCTGGCTCGTCTCCTCGCAATGCGTGGATTTGCGCGCCGGTCCAGTGGACCAGGGGACGTAAGAGTTCAAGTCCCACCTCGTCGACAAGTGCAGCAGCGTTGTTGACGGTTCCGAGGGCGTCATCCCACTCTCCAAGGACGAATTGAGCACGTGCCAGCCAGGCCTGGCCTGACATCGAAATCCTGTGTGAACCTGCGTGATACATTGTTGGAATGGCGCGCTCGAGTTCTTGACGTGCTGACTCCGGTTCGTCGAGCGCGAGGTCCAACCATCCTTTGCCCATCCGGAATCGTTGTGGTTGGGCTCCGAGCAAGCGATCGGCGGCGGAGCCTTCGTACGATGCGCGCGCTTCGGCCGTTCGACCGGTGGCGGCCAGTCCCAATCCGACGATTGCCTCCGATTCGATGACTGCCGGATTACTCTCTTCTGCGAGTGCTGCGGTCTGCTCTGCCCAAGCAACTACGTCCTTGCCGTGCCATCGGAAGAGCGAGTCCAGGACGCGCCGCTGGCATATGAGAGCAGCGGTATTGGGCTCGAGGGCAGGATCGCACGTCTCCCATGCTTGACTTAGCATCTGGCTTGCTTCGGCTTGTCGCCCCAGCATGATGGCGAGGTATCCCAAGGTGGCATCGCGAAGCGACGATGCCGGGAAACTCTCTATCTCGGCGGCGAACAACCGGGCGTGCAACACGTCGCCGGCACCAATCAGTGCATCGACTGCCTGCAGTAGGCGGCTCTGCCGGTCAGTGGGTGACGAACTCAGCCTGCTCGCTTTGATCAGCACCTCGGCCGCCGCCGCCCACGCCCCACCTTCAGCCTTGGCGGACGCGAATTCTTCCAGTTCGTCGGCCAGGTCGTCGTCGGGGAAGAAGCTTGCAGCGACCCGATGATTGAGCGCCTGTGACTCGGTTCCTACGATCCGCGATGCCCGTAGGTGAAGCCGTCGTGCACGGACGGGGCCCAGGCTTGAGTTAATGGACGCCCGGGCAAGCGGCGACGTGAACCGTATCTCGGTACTGCCAGGACTTTCCGTGACGGCAAGAAGGTCGTATCGGAAGGCCTCGTCAAGTGCTTCCACCGGGTGCTTGACCTCGGCGAGAGCGGCGGCGTGAGCGAGGGAGCACTGGGTTCCTAATATCGCGGCTGCCTCGACCAATGCTTGTGTCGCTTGATCGCATGCAGCCAGTTTGGACAGAAACAAGGCGGTAGCTGCCTGTGGAACCGGCATTTCCGGCAACCAGTAAGCCCACGTGGGAGGCGGCACTTCATGCAGGGTCTGGACGAGATAACGGGTGCTACCGCCGACGTGCTCCCTGAGTCTCCGCGCGACAGGCAATGGAAGTGTGACATTCACCAGCGTGGCGGCAAGTTCCTGGATCTCCGAGGGCTCCAGGGGACCGAGGGTGATGGTGTTGTGGCTGTGCTGGGAAAGTAGCTCGACCAGATCGTTGGCAGTGCCAAATAGCATCTGAGTGTTGACCGCGATGACCATGCACACTGTTTGGTCGGTTCTGTTCAGCGCTGAAACCAGCGCTTTCATCGAGCCGATGTCAGTCCAATGCCCGTCGTCGATGAGTATGAGAACGGTGGAATTGTCGGGAGTTCGCCGTGCTACATGGTCGAGGACCGCTGCTGAAATTGTCCCCGGGTCATCAGTTCCAATTGGCGTTCGCAATAACTGCTCGAGAACCCCGAAATCGCGTGCCGATTCCCATTTGGTCCCGCGTGCCCTCCATACGGTCGATCCCGCGTGACAGTCGGCGAGCTGTTGAAGTAGCTTGGTCTTTCCTGACCCTGTAGAGCCCTCCACGACGGCCAGCTGTGGCGTGCCGCCCCGCGCAGTGGACAGGTACCGTTCGATTTCCGCCAATGCCGACCGGCGGCCGACGAATTCAGACGACACTTCGGAGCCTCTCATTGGTCTAATCCAGGATGCCGGACGGTGCCGCAGCGTTCGCTGCAACGCTTGCGTCCCGTAGCTGCATGGGGTTTTCCTTGGGAATTGCGAAGGTCACCAGACCTGCCAGTACTGCCACCCCTGCAAATGTGTAGAAGGCGACATTAGGACCCGCGCCGATGCTGATCAAGAGGCCAGCGACGGCTGGTCCGATTATTCCGCCGAGCCGACCGAATCCGGCACACCATGCAACTCCGGCGGCGCGCGCGGAGGTCGGATATGAGTGCGATACCAGTCCGTAAACCAGGACTTGTGTGCCGATTGTTCCGAGGCCCGCCACCGCAAGGAACGCCAGGAGAACTGGAATCGGGAACCCGGCGGTGAGCATAACCAATGACAGTGCGGCCAGACCGAAGGTGACGGGGATGATCTTCTGTGCTCCCGTCCTATCCGCCATGCGCGAGGTTACTAGGCCGCCCACAATGGCGCCCCCATTCAGGACCAGCAAGAAGAGAATCGAATCGGTGGCTCCGTAGCCCTTGTTTTCCATTATTTGGGGCAGCCATGTGTTCAATCCGTTGGTCAGTAACAGCCCGCCGAAGCTCATGAGCCCGAGAACTACAGTCGTCAGGGCGTACCGGCGCGTCGCCAGCGCGGCGAACCCCACCTTCGCACCGACCTCCTCCGCCGGAACAGGTCCGCACGAGATCGGGTATGGAAGCCCGAACCTCTCGGCAATTTTGTGCGCACCGAACTCGTTTCTCCTCGACAACATCCACATTGGCGATTCCGGCAGTTTGAAGTACGCGAGCGGCAACAGCACGACGATGGGTGCTGCGCCAATCCAGAAGAGACCTCGCCATCCGATGTTGTCGCGCAGAACAATCGCGATCAGCGCTGCAAGTACACCGCCGGCGGGAACACCGCAGTAGACGATCGCGTTGTATAGATTCTTCTTACTTGTAGGTGCAAACTCGGCGATCAGTGCACCTGCGGTTGCCACCAGCCCGCCGATCCCGATACCGGTCAGAAATCTCATGGCTCCGAACGAGGCGACTGAAGTCGAGAGGGCAGCAAGCCCCATTCCAGCCGAGAACCAGATGATGTTGACGAGCATCATGCGGCGTCTGCCGAGGTAGTCACCAACTGCGCCGGAGGCCAGAGCCCCGACCATCACTCCTACGAGCGCGTACGAGCCGAGCGCCCCTGCCTGTTGCGGGGAAATGGCACCGAGCTGTGACGGATCACGGGTGAGGACGGGGAGGACGGTTCCGTACACGACTAGGTCGTAGCCATCGAAGACGATCGCCGTAGTGGTTATCACCAATACCCACATGACCGAGGCTCGGTGTTTCGTACTTATCCATGTTTCCTGGTCGTGCAGATTCATGTGATGCTCCAAGATGTCTTCGGGTGCCGGACAGCCAGGGCGGGGATCGCCGGGCGTTGGCAACCACGCTGACATGGTGGTGGAGAGGACGCACTAGGCGAATACCTAGTCCCCGACTGCGAATCATGCCACTCTCGATGAGTGGGAGGGTGTCCGTCGAGGTCGAAGTCCCCGCCACCATGTCTTCCGCATTCTCGGACTCGAGTGCTGAGATTTGACGATGTCGAACGGTCCATCATCTGCGTGGATGGTTCGGGAATTCTCACCCTCGCATATGTTGTGGCGGAATCTGGTCTTCCCACACATGCGACTTCTGAAAGACGCTGCAGGAGAGGGCGTTGCTCAGCACGGTCCCAAAGGGCATCCACGCTTGGTCCAACCTGTCCTGGTCGTCGACGTCAAACGCGAGCCGATCTGCTCACATGCGGGCGGCGCCGTTGTGTTCGATTGGACGACCCAGGTGTGCACGGCGACGGGATGGCGCTATCAGGTGTGGAGTGGCACGGACGCAACCGCTGCTCGCCGAACTGCTTCCATAGGCCCCTTGTAATCATCGTCATTCCTGCGTGGTCAGCTGAGGTATGCGACTGCGGAGATCTCCACGAGAAATTGAGGCCGGGCCAGCGCAGCGACTCCCACAACGGTATGGGTCGGTTTGACCGGACCGGTGAAGTGCCGGGCGCGGGCGGCATTCACGACGGGAGCGGAGGCGACGTCGGCGAGATAGGTGGTCGTGCAGGCGATATCGGCCATGGTGCCGCCGGCTCCCTCGACAACGCTGCGAAGGTTGGCGAAGACCTGTTCGGTCTGGGTTTCGATGTCTCCTTCGCCGACGATCGATCCGTCTGCGTCGAACGCAACCATGCCCGAAATGTGGAGGGCATGTCCTACCCGGACGCCGTAGGAGTACACAGTTCGTTGAGCGGGTTCGGCGGGTAGGGATGCTGGCATGACTGCCTTGGGGGTGATCGCTTCGGCGTCGTTCATCGTCGTCCTTAAGGTTCGTAGGGTCTGGCCTTCCTGCCGATTGTGAGGTTCGGCCAGGTGTGCCGGGTGTGCGCTGGTTGTGTGGCGAGTAAAGGAATGTCCATGGTCGTTATGCGCTGACCGGGCGCACGTGACGGGGTACCGTGACCGGCAGCGTCACCGAAGCGCGGAGGCTCGCGACACCTGCTTCCGGAGGCAGCGGTCGACTTTGCGACAGCGTGGCAGCTCACCTGTGCGGATCATCGATCTTGAGCTGTTCTCCGGTGGTGGCGACGAAGACGACCAGCAGCTTCGCCGGTTCGGTCGTGCTGGCGTTCTCGGTGGCGAGGTGGTGGGCGCCTGGCTGCTCGGACCAGTTCTCGCCGCGGTGGTACACGTGCGCGGGCTCGCCTTCGAGCTGGCTGCTTACGGCGCCTTCGAGCACGTAGGCGTAGACGAAAGCGTCGCCGTGACGGTGGGGCACCGCACGTGCGGCCGGCGGGAAGGTCACGATCGCCGACGTGAAGGTGGTGTCCCGGACGTTTGGGAGCATCTGTTGGAAGAGGGGCGCCAGGGTCTCGGACGGGTATGCCGAAGCAGTGTCGGTCTGAGGCTCTGCTGTAGGAGCGCAGCCGACGACCACGGCAGCGACCGCGGTGGCCAGCAGGCCAGTGGCGATTCGCGTTCCGATCATGGACGCTCTCCTCCTTGGTCTCGTGCTACTCGGATGACCGTTCTACCGGGAGTGCGTTGGTGGTGGGCAAACGCGTCGGCCGTCTCCGTGAGGGGGTGCATGGCGCCGACGATGGGCTTCAGCCGCCCGTCCCGCACTCGCTGGGCCAGGTCCGCAAGCTGCGCGCGGTCGGGTTCGACCACGAAGAAGACGGCGCGCCCTTCCTTGGGCTGCATCGTAGGTGGCATGGCGATGGTCACGAGGGTGCCGCCGGGGCGTACCAGCCCGGTCGACCGCTCCAGGACGTCGCCGCCGATGACGTCGAAGACCGCGTCGACTTCGCCGATGCCCTCCATGGGGTCGGCGTCGAGATCCAGGAATGCCTGTGCACCGAGGCCGAGCACGACGTCGCGGTCGTCGGTCCGTCCGGTGCCGATTACCCGAGCACCCACTTCGAGCGCGAGTTGGAGGGCGATCGACCCCACACCGCCGGCCGCCCCGTGGATCACGACGGTCTGGCCGGTGGTGAGCCCGGCATGGACGAACAGTCCTTGCCACGCGGTCAGCCCCGAAATCGGCAGTGCCGCGGCCACGGTGTGGTCGATGTCGGCGGCGAGAGGGGCGAGGTTGCGCGCCTCGACGGCGGTGTATTCGGCCAGCGAGCCGTTGCGGCTCCAGTCGGTGAGGCCGAACACCCGTTGGCCGACGGTGAGGCCAGTGGTGCCGTAGCCCAGCTCGACAACGACTCCGGACAGTTCGTGCCCGGGAACGGTGGGCGTGCGGTCACGACCGGCTCGGTCGATCCAGGTGCCAGGCCACTCGAGTTCGCCGGGAGTGAAGCCGGCGGCGTGGACGCGCACGATGACGTCGTTCTCGGCGGCGTGGGGGTAGGGCAGGTCGGTCAGGGTGAGCCCACCGACACCGGCGTCACGGTCTCGTGCGGTGATGGCTTTCATGTCGGGTCCTTTCCTGCGTTTTTCGAACGCTCAGTGGTGTCCTCGGACGTGCTCCGAGGCGGTCGTCGTAGCGGTCTGCTGCCTCGCCGGGCGACTGCAAGCGGCTTGGCCGCGACTGGTCGGGCCGGAGGCGAGATTCCGGACGGCGTGGAGCGTGGCGATCAAGGACAGCGCCGCGATGAACGAGGTGTACAGGTAGGTCGTGGTCTCCAGTCCCCACGAAGGAACCGCCAGCCCGGCTGCGAGAGACGGAAGGCCCAGCGCCGCGTAGCTGACCACGAAGGCAGCGGAAAAGACCTCCGATCGCGACCCCGAAGTCGTGGCCCCGCTGATGCCACGGAGAGTCCCGTTGAACGTCAGTCCGACACCCAGCCCGGAGACAATCGATCCACCGATAAAGACGAACGGGGAGGTGAAGACTACAGAAGCGGCCAAAACCGCCGCGCCCAATGACAGCAGGACCGCTCCCCGCAAGGTGGCGCCTCGCGCTGGGAGCCACGCCGCCCGCAGCCCACCCGCGCAGTTGGCTATAAACAGCACTGTGATGCTGATACCGCCGGCGGCGCCGAACCCGACGTGCAGGACGTCGCGCACCAGCGAGGGTGCGAGTGCGAGGAACAATCCGGTGGTAGACCACCCCGCGACGATTGCGGGAAGCGCGGCGAAGAACTCCCTCCGCGTTTCTCGGGGAACCCGGATTCTCGGGCGCAGCGCGGCAAGTCCTCCGGTGCGCCGGACGACCGTGTCAGGGATCGCGAAGACCAGCGCGGCGAGAACCACGAACGCCAGCGTGAGCACCGGAAAAATCTCCGCATCGGGACGTGGACTCACCTGAACGAGCAAACCAGCCAAACCCCCACCGATGGCCAGCCCGAAGCTCGTGCCCACGGCGGTCATCGTTGGCCCCACGTGCGGACGGCCCGCGGGGGAGAACTCGACCAGCCCCGCGGCGAGAGCACTCGTCGCCGTCCCGGTTGCAATGCCCTGCACTACCCGGGCGAGCACGAGCGAGAAGACCCCGCCGGCCGCCCAGAAGATCGCCGTCCCAGCCGCGGCCACAAGAAGGGACGCGACCAGCACCGGTCGGCGCCCGAGGTGGTCACTCAGCGATCCGACCGTCAGCAGGGCGCCGACCAATCCGGCAACGTACACGGCGAACACTACCGTCAGAATTGTCACTGAAAAGCCCCACCGCTCCAGGTACAGCGGGTAGATCGGTGAGGGCGCACTCGTTGATGCCATCAGCAGCACGTTGGCGAAGACGAGCAAGCTGAAGGAGGCACCTCGTCCGAGGCGGCGGCCGCCCGCGAAGCCAGTTGCACCATTCATCGCGGTGTCCCTGACGCTTGTTCCGGCCCGCACGGCCGAGGCGAGCCGATGCGGCGCTCGACAATGGTTGTTCGCCGGAAACCGGGGATGAAGTGATCCAGAACGTCGGAGTTCACGACACCGTTGGTCGTCTCCGGCCGGGTCTCATACCCGTCGAAGTAGGCACCCAGGAACGCGTTCTTCAAATCGCCTCGCGGGTGAACGGCGAGGATTTCCGTCACCTGGTCAGTGTGCAGCCTGTCTAGGCCGAAACCGACCACGTCGGTCAGCACGCCGAGATGCGTGGTAGCGACCTCGAGACGCTGGTCCGCATCGGAAAAAGGCGATACGCGACCGGGGGCGTGGAACATGGCCGCCAGGTTCACGCCAAGCCGGTGAGCATGGATCTGGCCGAAGAAGAAAACCCTGCGTGAGTGGTGGTAGATGAGCAGGCTTGCGGTCTCCTGGCCGAGACGAGTCGCTTCGGCGACCGCCGCGGTCTCGGGAACCTCCACACCCGCAATGATTTCTGACATCACTTCCGCGCTCTCTGCTTGTGGTTGTCGAACAGCGTCTGACATCCATGCTGGCGGTCGTCATCCGTTCTGCACCGCCTTCGTCCGGCCAGAAACCCCTCAAATCAGGACGGCGAAACCGTGCGGTGAGCTGCGCCACTCGCCGCTGCACGGTGGATCGGCTAAGGGTGGTCTGTCTAGAAAACCCGAAACGCGCAGGCGCTTAATACTATTCGCTCGATACTCAAGAGAGTGTCGACCTGCGGTGCCGGCCTGCGCTTCGAGCGCGTCGATGTAGTCGACTTCGGTCATTCGGTCACCCCATCGCCAGCTACGACGACCGCGGTGTCGTTGACGCCGTCGCCGCACTCGCTCGGTGGACCGGGGGCCGAGCGCATCGAACGCCGGAACGCGCCACGGGTGGGCAGCTGGAACCGACGTAGGGCGCATCGGACGCGCAGGCCCCGAGGCAGCGGACCGCACGCCCTGGTGGAAGGCGAGGACGCGGACGATGCGGTGCCCGACCTCGTCCTCGTGACCGAACACGCCCGTGTGAGGCCGGGTTGGGTGCCATCCATGTCGGCCTTGCGCAGCCCGTTCTTCAGACAGTCTCAGAGATCCCGGAATCCTTCGCGACCTGCTCCAGCGGGGCTTCGCGTTTGCAGGCGACGGCGACGCCATCGCCGCGGAACTCCTCCGGATACGGCTTCGGCATGTCGATCACCCTTCCACCGTGAGGGCGGATCCCTCGCAGGTCGGATGTCAACCAGAGCCCGGGCAGTCCCCACCGCATTCGGCGGCGACGTCTTCTCCCGCCGAATTCTGGGCTCGCGGTGATGACCACCGAGGCCACACCGTCGGTCGACCGCGTTATCGAACAAGCATGTTCTATAGGTCGAGGACCGGTCGTGGGCCGTTCGCGCTGGGTTGTGGAAGCGTGGGTGGTGCCGGAGGCATCACGGAAGCAGGATTCCCTGGGTCCTGACCCGGGCTGCGCGCTGGTTGTCGCGGGGGCCGACACCCCTTGGTTCCCACGCAAATCCAAGCGGCCTCCGGTAGCTGCTTACGACTCCCAGCCGAGGACGTCGGGGGACAGATACGTCTTTGCCGGAAGCGTCCGCGTGTCGGAAAGTTGTTCCCGGAGAATGTGGTCCAGCGTAGGTGGGCGGGAGGGCGCGGTGGCTGCGAAAATTGCATGGACGTTTGGCTTTGTTGTGTGGACGATCAGTCCCGTATTCAGAGCGCATTCTCGGAACGATCCAAAGAATGACAACTAACACCGCGCCTGAAATCCTCTCCCCACGCCGCTCTGAGCGCAGTGGGTGGGCGGGGGTGCTTATCCTCATGGCCACCAGTTTTACGCTGGTGCTCGCTGAATTTCTTCCGCCGAGTCTGCTGACCCAGATGGCAGCCTCACTTGACATCACGGAGGGTCAGGCGGGGCAGACGGTCACTGCGACCGCGTTCATGGGGTTTTTGGTGGCCCCCGTTGTTGGCATGATGTTTCCCCGGCTGGACCGGCGAACACTTCTGACTGGAGTTGCGCTGACCGCTGCGGTATCCAACATTCTGGTCGCCATCGCACCCAATCTCGTGCTGTTGCTCGTCGCCCGGTTGATCCTCGGGGCCGCAATCAGCGGATTCTGGGCAATGTCGCTGGCGATCGTCTCCCAGCTGGTGGTACCAGAACGCCTGGGCCGTGGCCTCATGCTCGTGAACGGCGGCACCACCGTGGCCACGGTGGGCGGAGTGCCCCTGGGTGTCTACCTAGGCTCCGTGTTTGATTGGCGGGTGGTGTTTGTCGGTGTAGCCGTAGTGTCGGTGCTGGTCGCTATCTTGTTGCGCACCGTGTTGCCTGCAATCGCCCCGGCCACCGCCACGGGATTCCGTGAGTTGGCAGACACCCTCGAGGTGCCCGGCCTGTCGTTGGGCCTGATCGGGCATGTGCTCACCGTCCTTGGCCACTTTGCCGCGTTCACCTATATCCGGTTGGCATTCGAGCAAGTGCCCAGCATCGGCGCGGGCGGAATCGCGGGGTTGTTGGCGGCGTTCGGTATTGGAGGCCTTGCCGGAAACGTCGTCATCGGGCTGCTCGTGGACAAGCACCTGAACCTGATGCGCGTGGTTGTGCCTGCACTCATAAGTGTTGGCATCGCTACAGTCGCGCTCTTGCCTGGACAGTTCTGGGCCGTGGGGGTAGGTGCGACAGCATGGGGTGTTGGATTTGGGGCTTGGTTGCTGGTGGTCAGTACCTGGATCGGGCGGCTCGCTCAGGATCGGATGGAATCCGTAGGCGGGCTGATCGTGACCGGATTCCAGATTGCGATCACTCTTGGAGCGGGAGTCGGTGGCGTGGTTGCCGATAACGCCGGAGTCCAGGTGACATTGATTGCCGCCGCACTTGCTTCTCTCGGTGGTGGAACCCTGTTCCGAATGGCCAGGACGCCATCAGCAGGAAGCTCGAAGGCGTAACCGGACCTATACGGCAGGAAGTAAGAGGGACCGTTGTTGTCCGCGCCAGGCAGCGGGCGCGGACCCGGTGTGCCGTCGAAACGCCCGCCGGAAACCGGCCTCGGATTCGTACCCGAGGCGGTGGGCGGTTTCTGCGATGCTCAGCCCGTCACGGATCAAAAGCGTTTTGCTGGTCTCCATCCGAACTTCGGTCAAATATGATGCCGGGGTTTGACCTACCAGAGTGGTGAAGCGTTCCGCGAAGGCTGATCGAGACATGGTTGCCACCTGCGCCAGGTTCTGCACGGTCCAGGGATCCCCGGGACTCTCGTGGATCGCATCGAGTGCGCGAGCAATGAACGGGTCCGACACCTGGTGCAGCCACCGCTCGGGAGCGCAGCCAAGCTCCGCCCAAAGCCGGATTGCGGACGAGACGATGGTGGTGGAAATGAGGCTGCACACCACCGCATCACCTGCACGACTGAAATCGGAAGCGTTGGCTTGTCCGCTGAGCATCCCCTCGATGAGCATCGCCATATTTGGTTCACGTACAGAGAACTCCCTCACCAACAGAGTGTTGGGGAAAGTGCCGAGAGTCTGAGCTGAGCCGCCCGACGGCAGAAACCATGCGTTGATAACGTTGGACTCGCGCCTAGCGCGGATCTCAGCTCGGTGTGCCCGGGGGTAAATGACTAGGTCACCGGCGGAAAGTTCAGTTCGTTCGTGGCCTACTTGGAGTGCTGCAGTTCCTGCAGAAATGTAGGAGAATCCGGCAGAGTTGTGCACCCGCGCGACTCGTTCACCCGGCGCCAGTAACTCACGCTGTGCAGCCTGAACTGGCCAGTCCAGCGAGGCCAACGCGCGATCCAAGGCACCCATCTGCCGAGGCTCATTCTCTAAGCCTTCAAACACCGTAGTCCAACTCCGTAACCGTTCTGAAGTATTCCTCGACCGCCTGCAGAGCGGTCTTGTCCGGTCTGTGCCTATTGACCTGTTTCGGTGGCCGTCCGCTGCGGCTGGCGCTGCAGGCGGCACATATCAGTTGTGCACGAATAGATAGTGTACGCTACATGTTGAGATGGACTCGGCCGAAGGAGGGATCGGCGGGTGTAGTGAGTTGGTGAGAGGTCCTGGCCTGGCGGGTGACCGGCAGGGCGGTCGTGTCATCGTCACCGATGCGGTCGACGACCTCGACCGCCGATCTGAAAGTCATTGTCCGGGATCAGGTCGCGCCTGCAGCGCCGGCGCGGCGGCGGCCAGCAGCGCGTCACGGTCTCGGTTCAACGGGGGATAGATGCGTTGGGTGTTGATGGTGACCTTGGTGGCTTTGGCTCGCGCGCCGCGCGACACCACCTGTCGATCCCACCCCTCGGTGTACACCGCTCCCGCCGGTCCCAGGTCGAGAATCGTTGCGTACCAGGGGATCCGGAGCGGGAGCATCGCCTCCCCGAGTAGATCGCTGATGACGTTGTATCCCGCGTAGCGGCCCATCGGTCGCCCGTGCTGGCACGACATCACCGACAGGTGGTCCTCGTCCACCCGTGCCGCGGCGACGTCGCCGGCGGCGAATACCTCGGGCGAGCCGATCACCCGCAGATAGTCGTCGACCGGCAGGCGACCGAGCCGGTCGTGCTCGGCACCGAGTTGTGCGGTCAGCGGGTTCGCCCGCATGCCCGCGCACCAGACGACGGTGCCCGCGGCCAGCACCTCTCCGGAGGAAAGCGTCACGCCGTGCTCGTCGACAGCGGCGACACCGACACCCGTCCTCGTCTCGACGCCGTTGACGGACAAAGCCGCTTCGATCACCGGTCGCGCCGATGCCCCCATGTCGGAACCGACGTAGGGGTTGTGGTCGATCAGCACCACCCGTGGTTCGACGTTGTGTCCTGCGAATACCTTCGCCAGCATTCCGGGCAACTCGGACGCCGTTTCGATGCCCGTAAGGCCGGCGCCGACCACCACCGCGGTCGCCGCGCCCGCGTCCGCTCGGCCGTCGGACAGCGTGGCCAGGTGGCGCTGTAGCTTCATTGCGCCGTCGTAGGTGTCCACGTCGAAGCCAAATTCCCGCAAACCGGGGATATCGGGCTTCGCCACCTGACTACCCAGCGCCATGATCAAGCGGTCGTACCTCTGCGTGGGTTGTGCCCCGTTACCCGAGACGGTGACGCTGTGCGCCGCGGTGTCGATCGCCGTCACCTCGGCGGCGATGTGCCCGACGGCGACCGGGTCGAGCACGTCGCTCAGTGGAATGCGGCAAGCGCTCAGGTCTGCCTCGTAGTTGCGGACCCGGATGTCGTGGAACGGCTGCGCACTGATCACCGTGACATCGACGGTGCCCGCCGCATCGAGTTCGTCGAGCCGCCGCGCCGCCCCCAGCGCGGCCCACAAGCCGGCGAATCCTGAGCCGAGGACGAGGACGCGCTTGGAATCCGTCACACCGCCATCGTGCCAGGTCTGCGCCGGGGCGACCGCTGGATCACGCGCGATCGGGCAGCACCGGACCGGAACGCCCGAACTCAGCCCTGCGTGAGCCGGGCCACCAGGTCGATGTAGCTCTGCTTGGCATCGGCGCTGCTCGTACCCGCCACCTTGGCCCAGGCGTCGTACTTGGCGCGGTTTACCATGTCGAACCGACCGGGCCGCTTGCCTTCGACATCGCCCTTCGACCCCTGCTTGAACAGCGCGTACAGCCGCAGCAGCTCATCGTTGGCCGGCCGCGAGGTGAGCTTCTTGACGTTCTCCTGCGCATCGGCGAACGCCTGATCCAGATCCGACATGGGCACCCCTGGCTCTCGGACGAACTCTTCGACGCAATCGTAACGCCCGGAGCCGATGGCGTCTGATTCGTTCGGGCCGCCCATTCGATGACGGTGCGTCGGGGTTCGAGAAACAGGTTGTCCCGAGCGGGAGTTGGTGTGAAGGTGTGCGGCGATGGGGGTTCCATCGATATGGTCGACGGGCGAGTGAGGTGAACTGAGCAGCCGCAGTGGTGGTGGGACCCCAAACTTCGACGGAGGTGTGTATGACGGTCGCTGACACGGTGGCGCCGCTGGTTCGCGCGGTGGTGGGGGAACAGGTCCCGATAGGAATCCGGTGTTGGGACGGTAGTCGCAGTGGTCCCTCGGACGCGCCGTGGCAGGTGCACATCGTCAATCGGCGTGGTCTGCGGCGGTTGCTGTGGGCGCCCAACGACCTCGGTTTCGCGCGGGCCTACGTATCCGGCGACATCGACATCGAGGGTGACCTGCTCGCCGGGCTCGACGTGTTGGAGCAGGTGTCGGACCCGACGAGGGGCCCCGGCGTACGGATAGACAGGCAGACGAAGAAGGCGCTGGCGACAGCGGCGCTGCGTCTGGGGATCATCGGCCTCCCACCGAAACCACCGGCCGAGGAGATGAAACCGGCGCGCGGGCACCGGCACGACAAGGAGCGTGACGCCGCCGCGATCAGCCACCACTACGACGTCGGCAACAACTTCTATCGACTCGTGCTCGGCGAGTCGATGACCTACTCGTGCGCGTACTGGGCGGAGCCGAGCGACGATCTGGACGCAGCCCAATATGCCAAATGCGATCTGGTGGCCCGCAAGCTCGGCCTGACCGCGGGGATGCGGGTCCTCGACGTCGGCTGCGGGTGGGGAACCTTCGCGCTGCACGCGGCACGTCACTACGGAGTGCACGTCGTCGGTGTCACCCTGTCCCAGGAGCAGGCGGACTACGCCGCCAAACGGATGGTCGCCGCGGGCGTGGGGGAGTTTGTGCAGATCCGAGTCCAGGACTACCGCGACGTCACAGACGGCCCCTACGACGCGATCTCGAGCATCGGCATGGCCGAGCACGTCGGCGCCGCGATGCTGGCGACCTACGCCGCGGACCTGTTCGCGTTGCTACGCCCGCAGGGGCGGCTGCTCAACCACGCGATCTCGCGGCGACCACGCAAACCCGCCGCCACGTTCTCCAAAACGTCCTTCATCGATCGCTACGTGTTCCCCGACGGAGAAATCGAACCACTCGCGACGATGATCGAGGCGCTCGAAGGGGCCGGTTTCGAGGTGCGCGACGTCGAGTCGCTGCGCGAGCACTACGGGCTGACCCTGCGGGCCTGGGTGGGGAACCTGGAGGCGAACTGGGACGAGGCGGTGGCCTACAGCAGCGCCGGGCGGGCCCGGGTGTGGCGGATGTACATGGCCGGCGCGGCGTTGGCGTTTGCGGCGAATCGGCTCGGGATCAACCAGGTTCTGGCAGTCAAATCCTCCGACCGGGGTGACAGCGGCATGCCCGGCACCCGTGCCGAACTCTTGCAACAATCTGTACCGATACAATCTCCGTCGGCTCGCGAACACTGAAAACCGTTCAGAAGCACTGAATTCGCGTTCGGTGTGTGCCGAGCGCCGCGCGGTAAACAGTGTGGTGATGAGACCCCGACGGTGAGGAGGGCGCGTGCGGTTCGCGCTGGACTATTTGCTGGCTGACGTGCCCGCGGAGCAGGTCGAGGAAGCTCGGGGTTTCTACACCTCGAGGGCAGCAGGCCGTGGCCCCCGCACCCCCGAGGAGTTGAGGGAAGTACGGGCGAGGCGGTCCGCTCCTTCTCCCGCCGATCCACCGGCGATCGAAGAGATGGTCGAAGCCGCGGGAGCGCATGTCCCGGTGAGGATCTCTACCCCCACCGGCGGTCGAGCGCGGGGCGTCTACCTCGATATACACGGCGGCGGCTTCTACATGGACTCCGCGGCGCGCGACGACGTGCGTAACCGTGAGCTCGCTGACGCTCTCCGCATCGCCGTCGTCAGCGTCGACTACCGGCTGGCACCCGAGCACCCGTGGCCGGCCGCACCCGATGACTGTGAAGCGGCGGCGCTCTGGCTCGTCGAACACGCCGATGCCCGCTTCGGATCATCCCGACTGGCGATCGGCGGGCGATCGGCGGGAGCGACACTCGCGATGGCAACTCTGCTCCGGCTGCGGGACCGGGGGGCCGTCGACGGGTTCACCGGCGCCGCAATCCAATTCGGCACCTTCGACTCGAGCGCGCAGACTCCGGCCGGACGTCGGATCGCCGACGAATACTTCATCCAGGCCTACGCAGGCCATGTGGAAGATCGCACTGCTCCAGACATCTCTCCTCTCTACGGCGACCTCCACGGCCTTCCCCCGGCGCTGCTGGTCGTCGGCAGCAAGGACGTGTTGTTGGAAGACAACCTCGC
This sequence comes from Rhodococcus mengyinensis, assembly GCF_048381435.1. Lineage (NCBI taxonomy): Bacteria > Bacillati > Actinomycetota > Actinomycetes > Mycobacteriales > Nocardiaceae > Rhodococcus > Rhodococcus mengyinensis. The sequence goes on from NZ_JBLWIT010000132.1 coordinate 37,606, forward strand.
GATGGCAGGCCGGCTCTCCGCCGCCGGCAATGACGTCGAGCTCCGGATCTATCCCGACGCGCCCCACGGGTTCACGGGCCACCCCACGGCAATGGCCAGGACTGCGCTCAGCGGCGTCGAATCATGGCTCCTCGAGCGGCTCGCCCAACCGTAGGACTACTCGGCCGTCCAAGCCTGGGAGGTCGTGGCGGCAAGCTCGGCCAGGTGGTGCAGCGAGTTGGTGAGATGCTCAGGACCGAACGGCGGGAACTGGATGTACTCGCGGATGAACTGGGGCACCGCAGACCAGTCGTAGGTGAGCGTGACCTCGGTCTCGGCCGGGCCGCGCGGCACCAGGTCGTAGCGCCAGATCCAGCCGCCGAACTCCAGGCGACCGCCGTCCTTCTCCTGCCCCGTCATCCAGCCGATGGCGCGCGGCGGGTCGATCACGTGGACCTCGTTGGCCACCTGATACTCACCGTTCGGATGGTTGGGGTGATACATGTCCATCCGGAAAATCTGCCCCACCTCGGTCAGCGGCGCCCGGTCGGCGGCTTGCTGAACCCAGCCGGTGCCGTCGATCGCAGAATGGGTCGTCGGGTCGGCCAATACCGCGAACACCCTGGAGGCGGGCGCGGTGACCGTCACAGTGGCGCTCACGTTGTCTTGATCCACGGTATGCACGCTCCTAGTTACCTCATCTCACACCTCCCGCAGGTGCGGAAGCGGACACTCATCAATACAGACTGCGTGGCGAGGCGGAATTCATCGGTCGCCGACGCCACACGGTGGCCATGGTTATCCTGCGTCGGCGCGGTGTGCGGTGCGGAAGCGGCGTTGGTAGGCCGCCGGGGACATCGACAGCTCTCGCACGAAGACTCGTCGTAGGCTCTCGTAGCTCGGGAATCCCGCGAGTGATGCTGCCTGGGTTGCGTTATGTCCGTGGTCGAGGAGGGCCTTTGACAGGTCGAATCGGATCAGTTCGACGTATCGGGCAGGTGTGGTGGACAGCTCGGTGCGGAAGAGTCGTGTGAGGTGGCGGGGGCTCATGTTGAGGTGTGTGGCGAGTTCGGCAAGCGAGTGGTTCCCGGCGGGGTCCGCCGTCACGAGATCCACGATTCGGCGGAGGGCTGGTGTGCGCGGCGGTGGGCCTTGGAGTGGGGCGGAGAATTGCGATTGGCCGCCCGCGCGCTGCAGGTAGACCACGAGGTGTGGGGCGACGTCGCGTGTCAGTTCGGGGCCGTGGTCGTCTTCGACGAGGGCCAGCGCTAGGTCGATGCCGGCGCTGACGCCTGCGGAGGTGTAGGTGGTGCCGTCGCGAACGTAGATCAAGTCGGGTTCGACGTGGGTCGTCGGGTGGCGGGCGGCGAGTTCGTGGGCGATGGCGGTTCGGGGGTAGATGTCGCCGCCGGCCACGAGGAAGGTGTCGGGGGCAGGCTCCGATCCTGCGTCGCCGTCGACGGAGACTCTTATGCCAATAGACGACGCCACGTCTGCCCCGGTCGGCGACAACAACACGATCTGGTAATCGGCGCCGCATAGATTCGCCTCCGCGAACACCTCGGCAGGGCCGGCGACATCGAGCAGTTTCACCCCGTCGTAGACCAGGACCGCGACCCGATGCGGGTGGGGGCTGGTGTGCATGCTCACTGCCTGTCCGGATTCGAGTGGGTCATGGCCGGACTGAGGCGGCGCCGGAGGCCAGGTGTGCGGCACCGTTGGGGGACGGACACATCGTCTGTTCTACAACATCGAAACCTGAAAGTGCAGGATCCATGACCGAGATCATCGCAGGAGTGGAGATTCCCGAGACGCAGGCGGCGGCCGAGGCCACTCGCCTCGTCCAGGATACGACGAACCCGCTGATTTTCCATCACTCGCGGCGGGTGTTCCTCTTCAGCACGCTGCGGGCTCGCGTACTCGGCCTGCGGCCGGACCCTGAGCTGCTGTATCTGTCGGCGCTGTTCCACGACACGGGTCTGCTCACGCCCTTCTCGGATGTGGAGCAGCGGTTCGAGCTCGATGGGGCCGATCATGCTCGTAAGTTTCTGCTCGATCGCGGTTTCTCCGACGCCGCCGCCGAGGTGGTGTGGACGGCGATCGCGTTGCACACGACGCCGGGGATTCCCGGCCGGATGGGGGATGAGGTCGCTGCCACGAACTTCGGTGTTCTCACCGATGTGGTCGGGTTGGGTTTGGACGGTCTGGACCCGGATCAGGTGGAGGAGATCACCGCTGTCCATCCGCGGGGTGACTTCAAGAACGAGTTTCTGCGTGCTTTCGTCGACGGGCTCAGCTATCGGCCGGACACGACCTACGGCACCGTCAATGCCGACGT
>NZ_JBLWIT010000133.1:0-118035 GCF_048381435.1 Rhodococcus mengyinensis
GGGTAGATGTCGCCGCCGGCCACGAGGAAGGTGTCGGGGGCAGGCTCCGATCCTGCGTCGCCGTCGACGGAGACTCTTATGCCAATAGACGACGCCACGTCTGCCCCGGTCGGCGACAACAACACGATCTGGTAATCGGCGCCGCATAGATTCGCCTCCGCGAACACCTCGGCAGGGCCGGCGACATCGAGCAGTTTCACCCCGTCGTAGACCAGGACCGCGACCCGATGCGGGTGGGGGCTGGTGTGCATGCTCACTGCCTGTCCGGATTCGAGTGGGTCATGGCCGGACTGAGGCGGCGCCGGAGGCCAGGTGTGCGGCACCGTTGGGGGACGGACACATCGTCTGTTCTACAACATCGAAACCTGAAAGTGCAGGATCCATGACCGAGATCATCGCAGGAGTGGAGATTCCCGAGACGCAGGCGGCGGCCGAGGCCACTCGCCTCGTCCAGGATACGACGAACCCGCTGATTTTCCATCACTCGCGGCGGGTGTTCCTCTTCAGCACGCTGCGGGCTCGCGTACTCGGCCTGCGGCCGGACCCTGAGCTGCTGTATCTGTCGGCGCTGTTCCACGACACGGGTCTGCTCACGCCCTTCTCGGATGTGGAGCAGCGGTTCGAGCTCGATGGGGCCGATCATGCTCGTAAGTTTCTGCTCGATCGCGGTTTCTCCGACGCCGCCGCCGAGGTGGTGTGGACGGCGATCGCGTTGCACACGACGCCGGGGATTCCCGGCCGGATGGGGGATGAGGTCGCTGCCACGAACTTCGGTGTTCTCACCGATGTGGTCGGGTTGGGTTTGGACGGTCTGGACCCGGATCAGGTGGAGGAGATCACCGCTGTCCATCCGCGGGGTGACTTCAAGAACGAGTTTCTGCGTGCTTTCGTCGACGGGCTCAGCTATCGGCCGGACACGACCTACGGCACCGTCAATGCCGACGTGCTCGAGCACTTCGTTCCGGGCTTCCGCAGCATGAGCATGGTCGATCGGATCACGGGGTCGGCGTGGTCCGCGTGACCGGAACGCACGCGCGACCATTCGTCAGTCCGGCACACTATTCGAAGGAAACATGATGACCAGCGTGAATCTCGGTAAGCAGCACCCGTCCGTTTACCAGAGCCTGACGAAGTTGGACGCGGAGGTGAAGGCAGCTCTGGAGGCGGCGGAGGTGGACCCGCTGCTGGTGGAGTTGGTGAAGATTCGGGTCTCGCAACTCAACGGCTGCGCGTTCTGTCTTCGTTTGCATACCCGCGACGCGCTGGCCAACGGGGAGAGCGCGGATCGACTTGCGGTCGTGGCGGCGTGGTGGGAATCGCAGTACTTCAGCGACCACGAGCGGGCGGCGCTCGGGCTCGCCGAACAGGTCACGGCGCTCGCTGTCCCGGAACGGCGGACCTGGGACGACGGCTCACTCACCGACGTGCAGGTGTCCGCGATCAGCTGGCTGGCGACCGTGATGAACGCCTGGAACCGGGTCGCGATCACCAGCCACTACCCGGTTGCGCCGTAGAGTTCTCGGTCGTCGCGGCACGAGGCAGACGGTGACGGCGAATCGGGCCGGCGCGAGTGCGGGAATCGCGGTGGTTGTCCATGGCGAGTGTCACCTGGTTGGATCCGGCGTGCTGTTGACGTTGGCCTGGGCTTCGATTGCCAGCGAAACATGGTCTATGAACCGGCTTTTGGAAATTTTCGAGTTGCCGGTGAGCCAGTGCTGATACCGGAACGCGAGAGCGCCGAACATCGTTATCGAGTTGAGTTGAGTGGTGACCTTGTCGCGTTTTTCGTCGCCGCTCAGCGTGTCGAGCGATGCCGCGATCGGCACCGTCCGTGCCCATGATTTCCAGGCCTGCTTCGATCAGTTGTTCCCGGCGCGTGGCCCGTCGGTCTTCCGGCTCCTGTCCACACCATCGGCGGGGTGCGCGCGGCCGGTCTCGGTCATGTCCTCATCCTCTCACTGCGGCGTGCAGGTCGGATGCCGGTGTGATCCTCTCCCTAATGTTGACATCGATCGCTGTTGACAGCGTGTGATGTCAGTTCTAGTGTTGCCGGCATGCGCGGCATCAACGAGGAGGGCGCCCGAATGGTCAGGTCTGCAACACCGGTGGAACTTCCGGTCGACAGCGTCGATGACCCACCCGAAGTGATCGACGTACTCGTCGTCGGAGCGGGATTCGGTGGGCTGGGAACTGCGATCAGACTGAAACAAGCCGGCATCGACGACTTCGTCGTGCTCGACCGCGCGGAGGACATCGGCGGGACGTGGCGGGTCAACACCTACCCGGGAGCGCAGTGCGACATCCCCTCGATCCTCTATTCATTCTCTTTTGCGCCCAACCCGAACTGGACCAGGCTTTACCCGCTGCAGCAGGAGATCCACGACTATCTCCGCGCCTGCACTGAGAACTTCGGCATCGTCCCGCATCTGCGGATGGGTCACGACGTGCGGGACGCGACCTGGGACGACGACTCGCAGGTGTGGCACGTGACCACCAGTCGTGGAACCTGGGAGGCGCGGATCCTGGTCGGGGCGATGGGCCCGTTCAGTGAACCGGCGGTACCGAACCTCCCGGGACTTGCGAGCTTTCGAGGCGCTGTCTTTCACTCGGCTGCCTGGGATCACGAGCACGATCTCGCGGGGGAAAGGGTCGCGGTGATCGGAACCGGTGCCTCTGCGGTCCAGATCATCCCCCGAATCCAGCCGATCGTCGGTTCGATGACAGTGTTCCAGCGGACCCCGACGTGGATACTTCCGCACCCCGACCAACCGATGACCGGATGGCCCCGGAAACTGTTCGCGCGGGTACCTGTTGCCCAGCGGCTGGCACGGACCGGTCTCGATCTGGTCCAAGAGGCGATGGTTCCCGGATTCGTGTACAAGCCGGCGCTACTGAAAGGGCTGGCGGCACTCGGCCGCGCCCACCTGCGCCGCCAGATCCACAACCCCGAACTGCGGACAAAACTTACGCCCACCTATGCGTTCGGCTGCAAACGACCAACGTTTTCCAACTCGTTCTATCCGGCGCTCGCGCAGCCGAATGTGGACGTGGTCACCGACGGAATTCGTGAAGTGCGATCGAACGGGATCGTCACCGAGGACGGCGCTCTCCACGAGGTCGACACGATCGTGATGGGAACGGGCTTCCGGCTGACCGACAATCCCGCGTTCGATGTGGTGCGAGGGCGCGACGGTCGTACCCTGGCCGAGGCGTGGAACGGCAATGCCCGAGCCTATCTAGGCACCACAATCAGTGGATTCCCCAACTTCTTCATGTTGCTCGGCCCCAATTCCGTCGTCTACACCTCGCAGGTGGTGACCATCGAAGCTCAGATTGCGTACATCCTCAGTTGCCTGCAGGAAATGAACGCGCAGGGGGCGGCGAGTATCGACGTCCGCCCCGAGGTTCAGCAGGCATTCGTCGACGAGGTCGACAAGAGGCTACAGACCTCGGTGTGGAACACCGGTGGGTGCACCAGCTATTACCTCAGCGGCGAGGGCCGCAACTTCACCTTCTACCCGGGGTTCAACCGCCGCTTCCGCGCGCGGACCCGGCGGGCGGACCTCGACCAATACATCCTCAGCGGGGTCGGAGCCTCGGCAAAATCGACAGTGAGGACAGCAGGATGATGTCGTTTCCCCGAATAGGCCGAAACCCTGTGGTCGATCCGGTCGGTGCGCGGCGATACACGGACGAAGCGCACGCGATCACCGCTCGTGACGTCGAGTTCTCCTGGGACGGAGTGCCGTTGCACTATGTTCCCGGCGAGCCGATGGCTACGCATGTCATCAACTTCATGCACTTGGTACTTCCCGAAGGCGAGCGCGCGATGTCCGCGACGTTGGCCGAGGCGCTGCCACTGATCGAGGACGAGCGGCTCCACGAGGAGGTCGTCGGGTTCGTCGGCCAGGAGGCGACTCACGCCGCGTCGCACAAGGGGGCCCGTGAACACCTCGCGGAACTGGGCATGGACATCGAACCGATGTCGAAGAAGATGGACTGGCTCGTAGACCGGATTCTGGGAGATCGAGGGCTGTCCGGCCGTGCGAAACGGGCGTGGCTGTGTGAGCGGCTGGGTTTGTTCGCCGCCATGGAGCACTACACCGCCGTGGTGGGGGAGTGGCTGCTGACGGACCCCGCACTGGAGAAGGCGGGCATGCACCCGATGATGCTCGACATGGTCCGGTGGCACGGCGCCGAGGAGGTCGAGCACCGGAACGTCGCCTTCGACGCCTACATGTACGTCGACGGCAGCTATGCCCGCCGCGTACGAACGGCGCTGATCGCCAGCCTCACGCTCAGCTTGCTGTTCCTGACATCGATGAACTACCTCTTCTGCACCGACCCGTCGACGGACAAGGGTCGCTTCTGGCCGCTGCAGCTGATCCGTGCAACCAGGCGGGGGCTCGTGCCCAACATCACATTCCTGATCACGGAGATTCCGCCGTACCTCCGTCCCAGCTTCCATCCCTCGCAGATCGGTGACATGGATGTGGCGATGCGATACCTCGCACAGTCGCCTGCCGCCAACCGTTCCCACCGAGAAAGTCACTCATGACGATGACGACGTCGGACAGGTCCGCAGGTTCGGACTCCGATACGCCCCACTTCGAACCCTCCAGGGTTCTCCGGCTGGCCGCGCGGGCGACGGTCGCGTACCGGCACGTGTTCGCCGCCAGCCGGGCAGCTCCATGGCTGTCGAGGCCGAAGCCTGTGCGCAACTGGGGGTTCGATAGGGATCTGATTGTTGCGGAGGTGCGGACCGAGGCTGCTGATGTGGTCAGCCTGAAAGTGGTGTCGCCGGACGGGCGCGATCTTCCGTCCTGGATCCCGGGCGCTCACCTCGACCTGATCCTCCCGTCGGGAAAGCAACGGCAGTACTCTCTGTGCGGCGACCCCGACGACCTGTCGTCCTACCGCATCGCGGTCCGCCGGATCGACACCGGTCTGGGTGGCTCGATCGAGGTACACGACTCCCTGCGGGCAGGGACGTCGATCACCGTGCGGGGGCCGCGCAACGCCTTCCCGCTGGTGGCCGCGGACTCGTATCTGTTCGTCGCGGGCGGAATCGGAATCACTCCGATCCTGCCGATGCTGAAGAGATGCCACGACCGTGAACTGCCATGGCGGCTGGTGTATCTCGGCCGCTCCCGAGCGACCATGCCGTTCCTCGACGAACTCGCCCGGTACTCCCGTGGCCAGGTCGAGATCCGGCCGGACGACGAACTCGGCCCTCCCGACATCGCCGGAATCGTCGCCACGGCTTCACCGGGTTCCGCCGTCTACATGTGCGGCCCGACACCGTTGATGACGACCGCACGTCGGGTGATGCGCGAGATCGACCCGACCGGATCGCTTCACACCGAACGCTTCTCACCACTTCCGGTGGCCGATGGCCGCGAGTTCGAGATACACCTCGCCCGCCGAGGGGCGACCGTGTCCGTCGGGCCGGACGAGACCGCGCTGGCCGCGATCCGCCGGGAGGTCCCCGGCGTCGCCTACTCGTGTCAGCAGGGCTTTTGCGGCACCTGTCGCGTACGTGTTCTGGCCGGCGAGGTCGATCACCGCGACAGGATCCTGACGCACAACGAGAGGGAGGATTCGATGCTGATCTGTCTGTCCCGCTCGGCCGGTGGGTCACTGGTGGTCGACCTGTGACGCGCTGGTACCCACTCGCCGCGACCGACGACGAGTTCCTGCAGACCGCCCGATTCCGGATCGTGCACGTCGTGAATCTCTCGACGGACACCGGCCACGTGTGGAGTGTGTTGACCGCACACGACGCACTGGTGTCGTGGGCGCGGCTGATCACGGACAGCGAGTGGACATCGTCGCGGCCGTTCGGCGTCGGCACCACCAGGACCGTGACGCTCGGACACGGAGCCGCAGCGCTGAGGGAACGCTTCTACCGCTGGGACGAGGGCAGACGGATGACCTTCACCGCCGAGTCCGCCAGCAGACCCGGATTCCGCCGGTTCGCCGAGGACATCACCCTGGAACCGACGTCCGACGGAACCCGGCTCACCTGGACCTTTGCGATGGACACCACGCCCGGGTTCGCCCCATTCCTCGTACTGTCCCTGCCAATCCTCCGTCGGGTGACACGGGGATGGGCGCGCGCGCTCGCCGACAAGACGCTCGACGAACCGAAGGGAACCCGCCGATGATCACCACCACGGCTGCGGCCGACATGTTCGATGTGATCAGTCCGGCGACCGGGCAAGTGGTCGGTACTCACCCACGTGGGTCGGCCGACGACGTCGACGACGCGGTGCGCCGCGCGCGTGAGGTCGCCGGATGGTGGGCGGAACTGGGATTCGAGGCACGCGCCCGGCGACTCGATGCGTGGCGGGGCATCATCGCCCGCCGGGCACCGGAACTCGCGGAACTCACCCACCTCGAGATGGGCAAGCCGCAAGCGGACGCGATGCTCGAAATTGCGATGGCCTTGGAACACCTCGCGTGGGCAGCGAAGAACGCCGCCCGGGTACTGGGTCGTCGCACGGTCCGCCCAAGCCTCCTCACCGTCAACCAGGCGGCCGGCATCGAGTATCTCCCCCTCGGAGTCGTGGGGGTGATCGGACCGTGGAACTTCCCGATTTTCACCCCGCTCGGTTCTCTGTCCTTCGCGCTCGCAGCCGGGAACACCGTGGTCTACAAGCCCAGCGAGTACACCCCGGGAGTCGGTGTGTGGTTGGCCCAGACATTGTCCGAGGTCGTGCCGGAACACCCGGTTCTGCAGGTGGTCACGGGTGACGGCTCGACGGGAGCAGCGCTGTGCCGATCGGGTGTGGACAAGATCGGGTTCACCGGTTCCACCGCCACCGGAAAGCAGGTGATGACCGCGTGCGCGGCGACGCTCACCCCGGTCCTGATGGAGTGCGGCGGAAAGGACGCCTTGATCGTGGACGCTGACGGCGACCTCGACGCCGCGGCCGATGCGGCGGTGTGGGGTGGGTTCTCCAACGCCGGTCAGACCTGCCTCGGGGTGGAGCGGGTGTACGTGCACGAAGAGGTATTCGACCTCTTCGTCGATCGGGTGGTCACCCTCGCAGGCACGATCCGGGCCGGTACCGGCGGGAACGCCCAGATCGGCCCCGTCACCATGCCCACGCACATCGACGTCATCCGTCGCCACATCGACGACGCGATCGGAAGGGGCGGCCGCGCCGTGCTCGGAGGACCGGACGCCATCGAGGGCAACGTGGTGCAGCCGACCATTCTTGTGGACGTGCCGGAGGACAGTGTCGCGGTCACCGAGGAGACATTCGGGCCGACACTGACCGTCGCCAGGGTGCGGGATATGGACGAGGCGGTCGAACGGGCCAACGCGACCCGATACGGGTTGGGGCTGAGCATCTTCTCCCGCCGTCACGGCGACGAGATCGCGACACGAATCCGCACCGGCGCGGTGTCGGTCAATTCGTACGTCATGTACGCCGCCGTCCCGAGCCTGCCGCTGGGTGGTGTCGGTGATTCCGGATTCGGCCGGGTGCACGGCGCTGACGGGTTGCGGGAATTCACGTTTCCCCGTGCGATGACGAGGCAGCGATTCCCGTCGATTCTTCCGCTCACCACGTTCCGGCGCACACCACGCATCGACGCTCTGGTCCGCGTTCTCGTCCGACTGCTCCACGGAAGGCATTGATGATGGCCACGTTCAGAACCCGGTCGACAATTGCGCGCACCCTGAGAGACCTGGGCCTCCCAGTTCCCGGTCGAGGCGCCGAGTACAACGTTGCCGGCAAGGTGGTCCTGATTACCGGCGGAGGTGACGGTATCGGCCTGGCATCGGCGCGAGCGCTGCATGCCCGCGGCGCAACGGTCGCACTGCTCGACGTCAATCAATCATCGCTGACGGCAGCCGAATTCGCGCTCGGCCGACGGCGGGTCCTCACCCTGGTCGCCGATGTCCGCGACCGTCCCGGCATGGATGCGGCCGTGCACGCGGTGATCGAGCGGTATGGGCGGATCGATGTGGTGATCGCGAACGCCGGAGTGACCCCGCCCCCGTCCACCCTCCGCCAGATCGATCCGGCGGGCTTCGACCGCGTCATCGACATCAACCTCACCGGTGTCTTCAACACCGTCCATCCTGCGATCGACGAAGTGATCGCGCGACGCGGCCACATCGTGGTGGTGTCGTCTGCCGCGGCCTTCGCACCCGGTCTCGGTGGCGCGTCCTACATGATCAGCAAGGCCGCCGTCGAACAACTCGGCCGGGCGCTCCGTCTCGAACTCGCCGGATACGGCGCCTCCGCGGGTGTGGCGTACTTCGGGATGGTCGACACCCAACTGGCTCGGGCAACACTCGACGACGACGAGATCGGCAGAAGGCTCGATGCGCGCCTTCCGCGTCCGCTGCGCCGCCGCATCAGCCCGGAGGATGCGGCGACGGTGATCGCAGACGCTATCGCCCGCCGCGCGGGACGCACCCTCGCTCCAGCGGCATGGCAACCGTGGGCCCTGGGACGAGGACTGGTGAACGTGCTCGCCGACGGCTACCTCGCGGCCGACGCCGAATGCCACCAACTGATCCGTGAGCTCGAAGAACGCCCCATCACCACACATGCGAGTGGATCCACGACAGCCGGTCCCGACGCGAGGAGAACACCATGACCATCGAGGAAGCGCCCCACACCCTGTGCGCAGCTTTTCAACGCACCGCCGCCATCGACCCGGACGCCATCGCGCTGCGAACGGTCGGTGATGCACAGACGTTGACCTGGCGGCAGTACTCGAGCCAGGTCCGCGACGTGGCAGCCGGATTCGCCGCACTCGGAGTCCGCCGCGGCGACACCGTCGCCGTGATGATGGCCAATCGTGTGGAGTTCTACCCCATCGATGTCGGAGCCCAACATGTCGGGGCGACGTCGTTCTCGATCTACAACACGCTTCCCCCCTCTGCCATCGCATACGTTCTCGGCAACGCCGAAGCCAAGGTCGTGGTGTGCGAGGCCCAGTACGTGGAGCGGATCAGGGAATCCGGCGCACAGCTGAACCAGATCGTCGTCATCGACGCCGAGGGAGGAATTGCCCCGGCCGGGACACTCACCTTGAACCAGATGAAGGCGCTCGGCTCACCGGACTTCGACTTCGACGCCGCGTGGCAATCGGTGCGGCCCGACGATGTTGCAACCCTGATCTACACCTCGGGCACCACCGGCAAACCGAAAGGCGTGGAGTCGACTCATGCCGCATTGCTGTTCGAGGCCGGCGCGGTGTGCTGGATCCTCCCGATCGAGTTCGGAGACCGCATCACCTCCTTCATGCCGTCGGCACACATCGCCGATCGGATGACGGCGCTGTACTTCCAGATGGTGTTCGGAACGCAAGTCACCGTCGTCGCGGACGTGCGGGAGATCGCTGCCGCACTTCCCGACTGCCGGCCGACCATCTGGGGCGCGGTGCCGCGTGTCTGGGAGAAGCTGAAGATCGCGGTCGAACGGGCGGTGGCGAACGAGCCGGACGACGCACGACGGCACGCGTTGCAGTGGGGGCTCGATGTCGGCGCACGCCGGATCGAGATGCTCCGGGCAGGGCTGCCGGTACCGGAGGAACTGGAACACGAGTTCGTCAAGGCAGAATCGATGGTGTTGGCGCCGATGCGCGCCGAACTCGGATTCGACAAGCTCAGATGGGCCGTGTCGGGGGCGGCACCGATACCCGCCGACACGTTGGCGTTCTTCTCCGGGCTCGGGCTGCAGATCTCCGAGATCTGGGGGATGTCGGAACTGACCTGCATCGCCAGCGCGGCCCCGGCCGATCCCGCCAAACTGGGAACGGTCGGCAAGATCGTGCCCGGCATGGACATGCGGGTCGCGAACGACGGTGAGCTTTTCGTTCGTGGCCCCCTCGTCATGAAGGGTTACCGGGGGGAGCCCGCCAAGACTGCCGACGCCGTCGACGCCGACGGATGGCTGGCCACCGGTGACGTGGTGTCCATCGACCCGGACGGATACCTCGCCGTGATCGATCGGAAGAAGGAACTGATCATCAACTCGTCGGGGAAGAATATGTCCCCCGCCACCATCGAGAACGCAATCAAGGCCACCTCCTCGCTCATCGGCGGCGTGGCCACCATCGGAGATGCGCGGCCGTACAACACGGCCCTGATCTCACTCGATCCCGAGGCCGCAGCCAATTTCGCTGCGACGAAGGACATCCTGGTCGACGCCGCTTCCCTGGCACGAGACCGCGACATGATCGCGATGATCGCGACCGCCGTCGCGACGGCCAACACGTGCCTCTCTCGCGTGGAGCAGATCAAGCGCTTCCTGATCCTCCCCACCTTCTGGGAGCCGGGCGGTGACGAACTCACCTTGACGATGAAGCTGCGCCGCAAACCGATCGCCGAGAAGTATGCCTCCGAGATCGAGCTGCTCTACCGCGAACCACTCGCCCAAGGTGTGTATGAGCCCGCCGCCCGGACGTCGGAGGTCCCGGTGGGGAGGTGAGACACCTGATCCCTCATGACTCGTTCGCAACAACTGTGGAGACGAACCCTTGACTGCTCACCCTGCCATCACCGACATCGCGTCCCCATGGATGGACGACGAACTCGGCGCGGTTGCCGAACTCGCCCGCAACTTCTTCGCCAAGGAGGTCACCCCCCACCAACGCCGGTTCGCCACACAGGGCTTTCCGGACAAGGAGGTCTACGGCACCCTGGGCAAGCTGGGCTTGTCGGGTATGTCGATTCCTACGGAGTTCGGCGGAGGGGGAGGAACTTTCGCTCACGATGCCGTGCTGTTCCACGAACAGGTGATGGCGGGTGACCACTCGTTGCAGCTCGGTGTGCACTCGGGAATCGTTCCGCACTACCTGAACGCGTACGGAAGCCGCGAGCAGAAATCGCGATGGCTTCCCAAGCTCACCAGCGGTGAATGGGTCGGTGCCATCGCCATGACCGAACCGGGCGCCGGCTCGGATCTGCAAAATATCACTACCAAGGCCGTGCGTGACGGGGGTGACTACGTCATCACCGGCGCCAAGACCTTCATCTCCAACGGTCGCAACTGTGACCTCGTGATCATCGCGGCCAAGACCGATGCCACGCTCGGGGCGAAGGGTGTGTCTCTCGTTGTCGCCGAGGTGAACGACGACACGCCCGGATTCTCGCGCGGACAGATCTTCGACAAGCTGGGCCAGAAGGGGCAGGACACCACCGAACTGTTCTTCGACGGACTTCGCGTCCCCGTGGACAACCTCCTCGGAGAACGCGAGGGTGCCGGCTTCGTTCAGCTGATGCAGCAGCTACCACAGGAAAGATTGATCTGCGGCGTCGCTGCCGTCGCCGCGATCGAACGCGCGGTAGCTCTCACCATCGAGTACACCAAATCGCGGACAATGTTCGGAAAGACCCTGTTCGATCTCCAGAACACGCGCTTCGAACTTGCCGAATGCGCCTCCCTCGCAAGGGTATCGCGCACCTTCATCGACGACTGCATCGACAAGCACCTTCGCGGCGAACTCGATGTCACCACCGCCGCAATGGCGAAATACTGGTTGACCGACCAGCAGTGCGCCGTGATCGACCGCTGTCTCCAACTGTTCGGAGGATACGGTTACATCCTCGAATACCCCATCGCCCAGATGTACGCTGACGCCCGCATCCAGCGCATCTACGCCGGATCCAACGAGGTCTTGAAAGAACTGATCTCGAGAGCGCTATAGCAAGCAGGCAGCTCAGCGTCGTCGCATGGTGGATGATTCAGCAAGTGCCTACCAACATGCACACGATCGGCTCGGCCTGGTCTGGGGACGTGCCGGGGCGGAAAACAGATCTGACAGAAGAGCAATCGGCTCTACTGGACCGTTGGTTCGGGCAGTGGCAGGTTCTCGCGGATCATTCGTGGCCATTGCAGGACACGACCGTACTGAGAGTGCGGACAGCTTGCAACGACTTCATCGTGAAGGCATCACGGTCGAGGGGTCGCCAGCGGAATGGGACCCGGCCACCTACCTGCAGGCGGGGCAGGCACTCGCTGGCCTGCTGTTGCCGGGCGAGGTGTCTGCCGTGTACTACGCAAATCTGATCGAGCGCAGGCATGGGTACATCGACCGGGCGGACGATCTGATGTCGGCTGACCAGCTGGGGTGTTCACCTATGGCGAGCGATGATGCGGGCCTTGGTAGCTCCATGAACTGACTGACCGGTAATCACATGTAAGAGGGCCTTCGTATCACACCTGATTCCGCCCGACACCGGTCGATGGGGGATCGAGGACGGTGCTGGGGGTGGTCGCCGCGAGCGGATTCGGAAACGGTGTCGCCTCGGGGCCGAGCACGTCGAGGTAGTTGAACAAGGCGGTCGATGGCAGCAGTCGGAACTTGATCTGAACTTGATCCGGGACGGATCACCGAATGGGTCGGGTGATCTCGTGCGATGTCGTCGTCGAATCCGGAGATGGTTGTGTGCGAGGCGGGATCAGACGTGCGACCCGAAGCGGCGCAGGAGTGTGGCGGTTGTGGCGAGGAACACGATGACGGTGCCGTACCAGTTGGTGGTGGTTGCGAGTCCGAGGTGGGGGACGAGGAGGCCGGCGACGACGGCGGGCACACCGAAGGCGGTGTAGCTGACGACGAAGATTGCGGCGAGCACTTCGGCTCGGTTCTCGGGCCGTGTGAGGGGAGTGATGGATCGCAGGACTCCGGAAAATGCTGTGCCGAATCCGGTTCCGGCGATCATGACGGCGAGGTAGTACAGCGAGAGCGATTCGAGTGCGAGAGCACCGAGTGTGCAGGCGCTGCCGACGGCGAGCGCGGTGGTCCCGTACAGCGTGATGGTACGGGGTGTGCGGCGGCGGATCAGGTATCCGGCCAGAGCTCCCGAGCCGGCAAGAATGGTCACCACGAGGCTTTGCGGCAGGTGTGAGGTTCGGTGGAGTTGGGTTGCCACGACGGCCGGTCCGAGGGAGAGGTAGAGCCCGCCGGTCGCCCATCCGGCGAAGACGGCGGGTGCGCTCTGCAGGAACGTCGTCCGTATCTCCTTGGGTAGCGCGGCACTGGGGCGCAGCGATGCCCACACCCCGTGGTGTCGTGGTGCTGTTTCGGGCAGGTGCCAGATCCCCACTGCCATGAGGAGATACAGCCCGGCGAAAGCGCCGAAGACTGCCCTGGGCGCATCGTCGCCGACGCGATCGAGGACGAATCCGGCGATCAGCGCCCCGCTTGCGAGCCCGGTCATCGCCGTCACCGAGTTCCAGGCGGCGGCCGTTCCCGGCCGGTTCCGGGGTTCGAGGTCGACCACCGTCGCGGCGAGTGTGGACAGCAGAAGGCCGCTGGTGATGCCCTGCAGGGCGCGGGCGGTGATGAATCCGGTGGCGCTGTCCGCGTGGGAGAACAGCAGGACGCTGAGTGCGAGCAGTCCGAACCCGACCGAGATCATCGGTCGTCTGCCCAGGTGGTCGGAGAGGGAACCGGCGACGAGCAAGGTGGCCAGCAGGGCGACTGCGTAGACGGCGAAAACGGTGGTGGTCATGACTGGGGTGAATCCGAGCTCGGCCTGAATCACCGGGTAGAAAGGGGAGGGGGCGCTCGCCCCGGCCATCATGGCGGTCGTTGCGGCCAGTAGGAAGCGGAAACCCCGGCGTTCACGTGGCTCGGCAGACGTAGTGGGAAGAAGTTCTGGCGCAAGTGAATTGGACGGGTCGACCACAAGGTTCGACTTATTTAGAACCATTAGCAAAGCGTATAATATTCGGTGAAATGGTTCAACTATTATCGAACGATGACTGAGTCGACAACGTTTCCGCACCCGGATCGTGGGGCCATCGAACTCACGGCCGTGCTGTTCGCGCTCAGTGACAGAGCGCGGTCGGAGCTGGTGTGGCAGCTGTCGGACGGTCCTGTAGATATGGTTGACTGCTCGGCTCTCGGCGCGGACACACCGAAGTCCACCCGCTCGCATCATGTGAAGGTTCTGCGGGAGGCGGGCGTGATCATCAGTGAGTTGTGTGGGCGCAACCGTCGGCTGACGCTGCGCCGCGCCGATCTTGATGATCGATTTCCGGGGCTTCTCGGTGCGGTGTTATCGGAGCATCACCAGGGCTGATGTAGCTCGACGGGGTTCGGCGGTCCCGCCCCGGTAGCGGGTCGAGCGCAGGCTCACTCGCTCCGCTACCGGGCCGTTTCGCTGCCGTCAGGACAGGCGTTCGATGATGAGCGCCATGCCTTGACCTCCACCGACGCACATGGTTTCGAGCCCGAACTGCTTGTCGTGGAATTGCAGCGAGTTGATCAGGGTTGTCGCGATGCGCGCACCGGTCATGCCGAACGGATGCCCTACCGCGATACCACCACCATTGACGTTGAGTTTGTCCATGCTGATGCCCAGTTCGCGGGCCGACGGGATGACCTGCGCTGCGAACGCCTCGTTGATTTCGACGAGGTCGATGTCGTCGATGGTCAGGCCCGCGAGCGCCAACGCCTTGCGGGAGGCCTCGATCGGGCCGAGACCCATGATTTCGGGAGACAGGCCGGACACGCCGGTCGACACGATCCGGGCAAGTGGGGTGAGGCCCAGTTCCTTGGCTTTGGTGTCGCTCATGATCACCAGGGCGGCGGCGCCGTCGTTGAGGGGGCAGGCGTTGCCGGCGGTGACGGTGCCGTCCGGGCGGAAGACGGGCTTCAGTTTCGCCACCGCCTCGAGCGTGGTCCCGGGCCGGGGGCCGTCGTCCTGGCTCACGACGGTGCCGTCGGCCAGGGTCACGGGCACGATCTCCCGGTCCCAGAATCCGTTGGCCTGCGACTTCTCCGTCAGGAGCTGCGAGCGGACCGCGAATTCGTCCTGCTCGGCCCGGCTGATGCCCTTCAGTTGTGCGACGTTCTCGGCGGTCTGCCCCATCTGGATGTAGACGTCGGGGAGCAGTCCGTCGGCGCTCGGGTCGTGCCAGGTGTCGGCTCCGGCCTCGGCGCTGCGTTCGGACCGGGTGAGCGCGTCGGCGAAGCGCGGGTTCTTGGTGCCGGGCAGGCCGTCCGAGCGTCCGGCGGTCATGGAGCGGCTGACCGATTCCACTCCGGCCGAGATGAAGACGTCGCCTTCACCGGCCTTGATCGCGTGGAACGCCATCCGGGTGGTCTGCAGGCTCGAGGAGCAGTAGCGGTTGACCGTCGTACCGGGGACCTCCGTCATGCCCGACAGGATGGATACCACGCGGCCCATGTTGTATCCGGCTTCTCCGGCGGGTTGTCCGCAGCCGAGGATCAGGTCGTCGATCTGGGTGCGGTCGAGCGCGGGAATCTTGTCCAAGGCTGCTGTGACCATTTGGGCGGTGAGGTCGTCGGGACGCAGGTCCTTGAGCGACCCCTTCACGGCCCTGCCGATGGGGGAGCGGGCGGTCGACACGATGACTGCTTCAGGCATGAGTGTTCGTCTTTCTCTTGAATGCGGCTGCGGCGGAGCCGATGAGCGCGCTGGGATTTCCGTAGTCGGGGAAGAGGGAGTGCATGTGGTGGACGACGTCCCGCGCGGTGTCCTTGTCGTCGACGGCGCCCATGAACGCTTCGATGAACGCGCGGGTCCCGCCGAGGGAGGCGGTCGGGTCGTCATCAGGGAGGTCGGGGCGTTTGTGGCCGGCGACGACGATTCGGGGAGACAACGCGGCTACCTCGTCGATACTGGCGATCCACTGCGGCCACTCGTTCGGGCCGGAGGCGGCAAGAAACGGATTGATCCCGTTGTAGACGATGTCGCCGGCGATCACCGCCTCGATCGCGGGGATGTGGACGACCGTGTTGTGCGGGATGTCGCCCTGGCCGATCGTGAGGATCCGCAGTTCGTGCCCGTCGACTGGCAGTACAGTGCCCTCGAGCGGCTCCGGGACGGCCGAATTGTCCAGTGCGAGGCCGCCGAACATCGCCGTCCAACGCCTCCGGGTGAGTTCGAGGTCGTCCGCGATCTTCTCCGCGACAGCGGGGACCGCCACTGCACGTGCCTGGGGGAAGCGTGTCAGCAGCCATTCGAGTCCGAGGTAGTGATCCGGGTGCGCATGGGTGATGTAGATAGTGGTCAGCGACCGCCCCGAGATCTCGATGCGACGGGCGACTTCGTGCACGTCGTCGAGGGTGTATCCGGTGTCTATCAGGACCGCCTGGGTCGGCCCGAGGACTAGGGTCGCCGTCGTGGGGGAGAACGAGCCCCCGGCGGGTAGGTCGCGTTGCGGACTGGTGTAGACGTCGAGTGTCAGGGTCGGCATAGAGGTCACCTTGTGGTCGAGTGGATTCGGTGCCGGACGGTCACCGAGGACAGCGCCGCCTGGGCCCGGTCGAGCAGCGCAGGGCCGTCGGCGAGCAGTCGCACGACGACGTCGATTCCCGCGGCGCCCTGATCCTGGGAGTGCAGCTCGTATCGGCTGTGTAGTCCGGCCTCGTCGAGCAGTCGCGTGAAGGCACGTTCGACCGCGTCCACCCGCAGTTGGTTCTTCAGGATCTTGCCGACCGGTGATTTCGGCAGTTCGTCGAGGACGAAGAACTGTTTGGGCTGTGCTGCGCGTTCGCGGACCCGCTCCCGCATGTGCGAGGCCAGTTCGTCGACATCCAGGTACGCGCCCTCGACTACGACAACATAGGCGACCGGTACCTCCCCGGCATCGGGATCCGGCATCCCGACCACCGACGCCTCGGCGACGCCGGGGTGTTCGAAGAGGGCCTCCTCCACCGGGGCGGGATCGATGTTGTGGCCGCCACGGATGATCAGATCCTTGGCACGCCCGGTAATCCGGAGGAACCCGTCGGCCTCGATGCTGGCGAGGTCGCCGGTGTTCAGCCAGCCGTCGTCGAGGACGACCCCGTCGTTCTGCCGTGCGTCGAGATAGCCCGCGAACAACCCGGGGCTGCGCAGCAACAGGATTCCCGGCTCGCCGGTGGCGCACTCGTGGTACTCGCCGTCCGTGTTCTGCTGGACGATCCTGGCGGCGGTGTACGGTGCCGGAATCCCGATGATGCCGGGTCGCGGCTCCACCCCACGCGGGCAGCCCACGACCGCGCCGGAGGTCTCGGTCAGGCCGTATCCCTCGGCGATGCTGACTCCGGTGAGGGCTCGGAAGCGGTCCGCCACCTCCATGGACAGCGGCGCGGACCCGCTCGTGACTCGGTCGAGGGTGTGCGTCGCCGGGATCGTATCCGGCCGCTGGACGAGTCGATTGGCAATGGTCGGCAACAGGGGAACGCTCGTCACCGAGAACCTCTGCACAATCGGCCAGAAGTTGTCGACCACCCCGGGCCCTCGCCACCCACCCGATGTCGGGAAGATGTCGGTCCCACCGAGGGCCAGCCCGGTGAGCTGCGTGACGGCGATCCCGTGAACATGGAACGTCGGGGAGGCGCAGAACCGCACCGAGCCTACCGGCACCTGGTGCGATACGGCCATACCCCACGAGGAGTAGATCTGGCCGCCATGGGTGACCCGGGCCAGTTTCGGGGTGCCGGTAGTGCCGCCGGTGCCAAAGATCGCTGCGACGGTGTCCCACTGGATGTTCCTGGGCTCGATCAGTGCGCCGCCGGGGTGCTGGTCGAGTTCGTCGACCAGTTCGAGGAATCGCACACCACCTGGTACGGGGCCGGATCGCGAGCCACCGGCCCGGATCACCGTGTCGACGGTCGGTGCGTGGGCGAGGATCGCCGCGATCTTGGGCCACACATCCGTGGTGGCGTCGCCGCCGAAGCTGACCAGGATCGTCGATCCGGCGGCGGCGATGAGTTCGCCGAGCAGTTCCGGCTCGAGCATCCAGTTCAGCGGATTGGCGATTCCGGCGGTCTGGGCGCCCCACAACGCGAACTGTGGTTCGGGCGTGTTGGCCGTCAGGATCGACACGACGTCCTCGCCGCGAACGCCGAGGGAATGAAACAGGTTCGCGGCCTGGGTGATCCGGTGCAGTACCTGCCGATGAGTGATGTGTTCGACGTCGTCGAGATCATTCATGTCAGGGAGGTAGGTGAAGGCGATCGTATCCGGGTCGATCATCGCGCCGTTGCGGATGTAGTCGTACACACTGGTCGGGAGGCCTCGCTCCGAGAGCGGGGTTCGCTCGTACTCTTCGATCTTGGCCCGGCTCGACAGATCCCGCATGGCCCAATAGGGCGGGATGGGTGCGCCTGCAGTGCCGTCACATTCACTTGTTCGATCGTTTTCTCGGGTCGCACTCTGTGCGTTGATCATCTGGGGTTCTCCGTCGCTTCCAATCGTGGCTGCCTGCGTCGATGACCGACTACGCCTTGGCGGTGAAGCGACCGAATGCGGCCTTCGCGTCATCGCTCACAAGTCGCTCGGCGAACACCGTGTACTCGTCGGCGAGCGCGTCGCGCACGGCAGAGTGCCGGTGCTTGCGGAGCAGTGCCTTCGTCGCTTCGATCGATCCGGCCGGAAGTGCGGTGAGACCTGTGGCTCGGTCCAGGGCTTCGGTCAGTGCAGCTCCCTGCCCGACGACACGATTGATCAAACCGGCCTCAGCCGCTGCATCGGCGCCGAATATCTCACCCAGCAACAGCAGTTCCGCGGCCTGTTTGTCGCCCGCAATGCGGGGCAGTAGATAGGTCGATGCTCCCTCTGGGCTCAACCCCAGTGAGGTGAAGGGAAGCCGGAATCGGGCGCCGTCGCCGGCGAACGCGAGGTCGCAATGCAGCAGCATGGTGGCCCCGATGCCCACCGCGTAACCCTCCACCGCGGCGATGACCGGCTTGCGGGCAACAAGGAGAGCGCCGAAGAGCAGCGTTCCGCCGCGCGGCTCCGGTTGCGGGGTGCGCCGGAAGTCGTCGATGTCGTTGCCGCTGGTGAAGTTTCCGCCGGCACCGGTAAGCACGATTACACGTACGGTGGGATCGTTGTCGGCGTGCTCGATTGCGTTGGCGAGTGCGACGTAGGTCGCGTGATCGAGGGCGTTCCGGCGCGTGGGTCGGTCGATCGTCATCAACCGCACGCCGTCCCGCACGTCCTCGATGCGCAGGCTTCCGTGATCGCCGGCCGAGGGTGTGCTGCGGGGCGACGATGCTGCCTGCTGAGTGCTCGTCATCAGATTTTCTCCTTGCGTTCCAAGCGATTCAGGGAACAAGTAGGGATAGGGTTTCGGCCACGCAGGCCGGCTTGTCGCTGCCTGCTCGCTCGATCGTGATTCGTGTTCGGCATCGGGTGCCGGATGTGCCGGTAGTGAGTTCGCGCAACTCCACGCCGGCGCGGAGTCGTGACCTCACCGGGACGGCCGAATGGATCCACTGGTGATCGCCGGTGGCCGCCGCGAAGCGATCGATCTGGCCCTGGGTGGGATGGTGCCGATCGCTGTATCCGAGATGGGTGCCGACGGCTTTCTCGAGTTCGGAGATGCCGGCGAAGGTTCTCACACTGCCTCCGTGTCTGCTGTCGTCGCCGGGAGTACCCGGAGTCGATCTCTGTCGGGGTTGATGAACGTCAGCGCGAGCAGAGCGAACACTCCGGCGGCCGCACCGAGGATCTGGAAGGAGAGCGCGAACCCGTCCGCCTTTGTCGCGGCGTGGTCGACGATGACTCCGGCCAGCCAGGGGGCGATCAGGCCGCCGACCGACATGATCGCCATGTACACCCCCAGCGTTCCGGCCAGCTGCCGCTGGGGGCAGATCACGCTGACCGCGGTGTTGAGCAGCGGAGCGGCACCAGATGCGACACCGTAGGCCAGCGAGATCATTGCAACCACCACCAGAGGTGAGTCGACGTACGGGACGAACAGCAGGATCACGGCGCCGAGCGCGACACCGGAGGCGGCGACGACCGCGCGCGCCCGCCGTATGGTGGAGCCGCGGGCGATCAGGCGGTCGCTCACGCGCGAGATCGTCAGCATGTAGACGAGGGCGAAGATGCTGGGGATCCCGAACATCGACCCTGCCTGCTGGGCTGAGAAGCCGAGTCCGAGTTCGAAGTACGACGGCAGCCAGGTCAGAATCACCGCCTGCAGCGCGTAATAGGCCATGAACAGCAGGGCGCCGAAGATGAAGGTGGGCGTGCGGAAGATGGACAGCCACGGCACGGCGTTGTCGGACTGCTGCTCGCCCGTGGACTTGGCGGCCGGCGCCAAATGCGGTCCTTGCGACCAACTGGTCACCCACAGGATGCACCACAGGGCGCCCATGATCGCCATCGTGATCAGGGCGGTCCGCCAGCCGAAGGAGACGGTGATGTAGGTCAGCAGTGGCGCGAAGACGATCTTGGCGATCGAGACGGAGCTGAGAAGAAGCGCACTGGGGAAGCCGCGCTTGTCCGGTGCATGCCAGGAGTACACCGCGGTGTGCATGAGGGCCGCACTCGGGCCTTCGGCGAAGCCGAGGACCATCCGGCTGGCGATCAGCACCGCGAGGGTGGCCGACAGCACCACCGGTAGGACTGTGGCTGACCAGACCAGCGCGAGCGCCAACAGTGCCCAGCGCAGACCGAACCACCGGCTCAGGAGCCCTGAGGCGAAGCCGCCGATGGTGAACATCAGGAAGAACAGGCTGCCCACCATGCCGATCTGCGACGACGTCAAGCCCAGCTCACGAGCAAGCGGCTGGGCGATGATGCCGTACACGGCCTTGTCGGCGTAGTTGATCATGTACAGGAGAATGACCACCGCGGTCATCGACCAGGCAGTTCTCCGAGTCCCGGACGACTGCGCGGCTGCCGTCTCCTCGAGTTTTCCGACGGTCACTGGATGTTTCCTTCCGAATACGGGGCCGGTAGGCGCCCCGACGATGACGACACCCCCCGATGTCCGTGGCATGTGATCCGCGCCACGAAGAGAATTCTCGCCGGATGCCGTCACGGTGTCTGTAGGACAACCGAGGCCGCTCGTGTCGGAATCTTCTGACACCGCTTCCGGACGGCTGCCCGCAGGAAGAGGCTGTTCCTCTACCTGCGGGCAGGCCGATACCGGTGTCGGCCTGCCCAGCTCCGAACGGGGGGCGACACCGGTATGAACTGCCGCGTTGCGCCTTTCGCGCAGCGGTGGTCTATTGGAAGGTGGTTTCCCCGTCGCGGACGAGCTTTTCGAGCAGCGGCGCGGGAGTCCAGCACTCCCCATGCGTTGCTTCGAACTCGCGGATCTTGCGGAGCACCTCGGCAAGGCCGAGGGTCTGCGCGTAGTGCATCGGCCCACCCCGGTAGGCGGGGAAGCCGTACCCATCGACGTAGACGACATCGATGTCGGACGCGCGCTGAGCGATGCCCTCACCGAGGATCTTCGCGCCCTCGTTCACGAGCGCGAGGATGCACCGGTCGACGACCTCGGCGTCACTGATCTCCCGGCGCTCGATCCCGTCTTCTGCGGCGCAGCGCAGGATGACCTCCTCGACCACCGGATCAGGCACCGGATTCCGGCTGCCATCCTCGTACCGGAAGTAGCCGGCAGCGGTCTTTTGTCCGAAGCGGCCACTCTCACAGAGAACGTCGGCGACCCGGGAGTACCGCAAGTGCTGGGGCCGCGTCGGAGCCAGGCGCTTGCGGGCTGCCCATCCGATGTCGAGCCCGGCCAGGTCGGACATGGCGAACGGTCCCATGGCGAGGCCGAAGTCCCGTAGGACGCTGTCGATCCGCTCCGGCGTGGTGCCTTCTTCGAGAAGGAAGTCCGCCTCGCGGCGGTACGGCGAAAGCATCCGGTTCCCGATGAACCCGTCACACACCTTCGACAACACCGGAACCTTCGCGATCTTCTGCGCGAGCGCCAGGCTGGTGACGACGACGTCGTCCGCCGTCGCGTCGCCGCGCACCACCTCGAGCAACTTCATCACATTCGCCGGACTGAAGAAGTGCAAACCGATGACGTCCTGCGGCCGGGAGACAGACCGGGCGAGTTCGTCGACATCCAACCGGGAGGTGTTCGAGGCCAGCAGCGCGCCCGGCTTGCAGAGGGCATCGAGTTTCGCGAACACCTCCTTCTTCACCGCCATGTCCTCGAAGACCGCTTCCACGACGAGGTCCGCCGTGGACGCGGTTCCGAGGTCGAGGCTCGGCTCGATCAAGGCGATTCGCTGCTCCACTTGTTGCGCGGTCAGCCGACCCTTTGCGGCGGTGGCCTCGTAGTTGCTGCGGATCGTCGCCACGCCGCGCTCGAGAGCGTCGGTGTTCTGCTCGATCAGGTCTACCGGGAAGCCACCGTTGGCGAAGGCCATCGCGATCCCGGTGCCCATGGTGCCGGCGCCGATCACGGCGACCCGTTCGATCGGCCGTGGAGCCGTGGCACGGTCGATGTCGGCGACCTTGGCCGCTTGTTTTTCGGCGAAGAAGACGTGGCGCAGTGCCTTCGCTTCGGGGCTGTCGACCAATCGCACGAATGCGGTGCGTTCGAGCGCCAGGCCTTCTCCGATCGGGTGAGTGGTGGCAGCCTCGACCGCATCGATTGCCGCGAGCTGTGCCACCCCATTGCGCGTGCTCGGCCGAACGCGGCTGCGGGCGGCGTCGAAGTCGACGCCATCGCCACTCGCGAGCGACCGATCATCGATGACTGGTGCCGAGGTACTTTCGGGGACACTGTTGTTCAGGAAGGCCAGTGCAGCCTCGAGTGGGTCGCCGGCCACACAGTGGTCCACGATGCCGAGTTCTGCGGCGCGGGACGCCGACACGGTGGCACCGTTCTGGATCATGTGCAGCGCCTCGGCCGTGCCGATCAGCCGCGGCAGGCGCTGGGTGCCGCCGGCACCGGGGAGCAGACCCACGTTGACCTCGGGAAGCCCGATCGTCGCCCCGGTCTGGGCGATGCGGTAGTTGCACACCAACGCCAGCTCGAGGCCGCCGCCGAGGGCGAAGCCGTGGATGGCGGCCACCACCGGTTTGCGCAGGGCCTGAATCTGGTCGAAGACCTCCGCCACTGAGGGTTTCACGGCGGCGGCCGGTGTTCCGAACTGGCGCAGGTCTGCCCCGCCGCAGAATCCCTTGCCGTCACCGACGATGACCACGCCGCGGACCGCATCATCGTGCGCCGCGGAGATCCCTGCGGACAGTCCGGTGCGGATGGTGTCACCGAGTCCGTTCACCGGCGGGTTCGCCAACCGGATCACCGCGACATCACCGCGCACCTCGTATCGCACGGTCTGTGACAGGTCCACGATCTGCGTTGTCTCGCTCATACGAAAAACTCTTCTCTTTCTGAATCCGGCTCAGCGACCCTGAAATACGGCTTCGCGCCGCTCGATAAAGGACTGGATGCCTTCCTTGCAGTCCTCGGAGTTCATCACCTGCTCGCGAATAGCCGGTATCTGCGCGATCGCGGCCTGCTCGGCTGCGTCGAGGAACGCCATCGCACCGACCTTCGTCGCCCGGATCCCGAGCGGGGCGTTCGTGCAGATCTTCCGGGCGAGTTCGATCGCTCGGTCGATCTGCTGCCCGAAGGGTACGACCTCCTGGACGAATCCCATCCGCAGGGCGGTATCAGCATCGAACTGGTCGCACAGGAACAGGTGGTACATCGCGTTTCCCCACCCGGTGCGTGTCAGGTAGCGGAAATGGGCGCCGCCGATCGGTGCGATGCCCCGCTTGGATTCGAGCTGCTGGAACCGGGCGGTGTCGGCGGAAACGACGATGTCGGCGGCGAGCATCATCTCGATGCCCACGGTGAAGGTGAGGCCCTGGACGACCGCGATGACCGGTTTGCGGCATCGGCGGCCGAGGCCGAACGGATCGACCTTGTCGGGATCGCGGGGCTTCGCCGTCGCATTCGGGCCGAAAAACTTGGGCATGTCCAGGCCAGCGGTCGTATCCTTGCCGGCCGAGCAGAACACGGCCACCCAGAGGTCGTCGTCATCATCGAAGGCAGTCAGATGGTCGCTCAGCTGCTCCATCATCTCCGGGCTGTAGGCGTTCTTCTTCGCCTCGTTCTCGACGGTGATGAGGGCGATCCGGCCGTCGATCCGCATGGTGACCTGACCGGGCTTCGTTTCGGTAGTCATCGGGTACCTTTCATGGAAGACAGAAGATAGGACGGTCAGATTGCGGTGGCGCCGCCGTCGACGGCGAGGATCTGGCCGGTGATGTGCTTGCCGGCGTCACTGGCGAAGAGCAACGCGGCACCCTTGAGGTCGTTATCGTCGCCGATCCGGCCCTGCGGAATGCGGGCGGTGATCGAGTCGAGCCGCTTCTCCAGCGTGCCGCGGGTCATGTCGGACGGGAAGAAGCCGGGTGCCAACGCATTCACGGTGATGCCGTGGGGGGCCCATTCTGCGCCGAGGGCGCGGGTGAAGTTGATGACCGCGGCCTTGCTGGTGTTGTAGGCGATCGTCTTCGCGCCGGTGGGGGCGTTACCTTTCATGCCGGCGATCGAGGCGAGGTTGATGATTCGCCCGTATCCGGCCGGGAGCATTGAGCGCTTGCCGATCTGCTGCGACAGCAGGAACAGCGAGCGGACGTTCAAATTCATGACCTTGTCCCACGCGGCGAGCGGGAGGTCCTCGGCCGGGGAGCCCCAGGTTGCACCGGCGTTGTTGACGAGGATGTCGATCGTTCCGACTCGCTCGAGGACCTCGTCCGCCAGCCGTAGGACCTCCTCCTCGCGGCTCGAGTCGGCGGCGATCCATTCACTCTTGATTCCCTTGGCGGACAATCGTTCCTGCGCGCTCTGCAAGGTGTCAGCCTTGCGTGAGCTGATCACCACGTGAGCGCCCTGCTCGCCGAGTGCCTCGGCGATCTGCAGGCCGAGGCCACGCGATCCGCCGGTGACGAGAGCGGTGCGTCCGTCGAGTGCAAACAAGTTCTTGGTGTTGGTCATCGTGTGCGGCCTTCTGTGATCGTGCCTCGAAGAATCGATGTCGTCGAGGCGTGTGGAGAAGAGGAGAGTCCTGTGGTGACGCGGCGGAACCCTTAGAAGGCGATGGCTGCGTCGTCCATCAAAATCTTTGTGTCCGAGCGGGCTCGGACCAGCAGCGAGAACGTATCGGGCAGCAGCTTGTCGAAGTAGAAGCGCGCGATGGCGAGTTGCTGACGGTGAAAGTCGGTGGCCTGATCGCCCAGTTGCAGCACGGTGTCCGCGGCACGCGCCCAGAAGTAGGCGAGTACGTAGTAACCGACGAGATTGAGGAAATCGACCGCACTGGTCCCGACCCGGCAGTCGTCATCCTGCGCCCAACGGGCCAGGTCGGTGACTAGGGTGTCGATCTCCCCGGCCAGCGTTATGAGAGCAACCCGGAAGAGATCCATCTCCTGCCGGCCGTCGAGTGTCTGTGCATAGCCACTGACCATTTCGACGAGCTGCTTGAACCGGCGACCGCCGTCGCTGAGTACCTTCCGTTGCAGCAGGTCGTGGGACTGCACACCGTTGGTCCCCTCATAGATCGGGAGAATCCGGGTGTCCCGGAAGGTCTGCTCGGCGCCGTAATCGGCGATGTAGCCGGCGCCGCCGTGGACCTGCATCCCCAACGATGCAGAATCGACCGCACGATCGGAGACGAATGCCTTGGCCACCGGGGTCAGCAGGGACAGCATGTCTTCGGCGTACTCGCGGACCGACGGATCGGGCGACGACTTGCGGAGGTCGACCTGCAATGCCAACCAGTACAGGAACAGCCGCGATCCACCCGACCAGGACTTCTGGGTGAGCAGCATGCGCCGCACATCCGGTTGATCGATGATCGGGTCCGCGGCCTGATTCGGTGAGCGCATCGACTCCGGTGCCCGAGACTGGATGCGTTCACGGGCGTACGTCAGGGCCTTCTGGTTCGCCACCTCGTTCATGCCGAGCGCTTGCACACCGGTGCCGAGGCGGGCGCCGTTCATCATCACGAACATCGCCGCCAAACCCTTGTTCACCTCGCCGACGAGGTGTCCGACGGCGTTGTCGAAGCGCAGCACGCAGGTCGCGCTTCCGTGCAACCCCATCTTGTTCTCGATGCTGTCGCAGAACACACCGTTGCGGTCGCCGACGGAGCCGTCGGGGTCGACCGTACGTTTCGGGACGACGAACAGGCTGATACCGCGGGTGCCCTTGGGGGCATCGGGGGTCCTGGCCAGCACGAGGTGCACGATGTTCTCGGCAAGGTCGTGTTCACCGGACGTGATGAACATCTTCGCCCCCGTGATCCGGTAGCTGCCGTCATCGGCCGGTACCGCGCGGGTGGTGAGCAGGCCCAGGTCGGTGCCGCAATGCGGCTCGGTCAGGCACATGGTGCCGGTCCACTGACCGGAGGCCAGTTGCGGCAGGTAGCGGCGCTTGAGTTCCTCTGACGCATTTGCGTTGAGGCATCGGTACGCGCCGGCGGACAGGCTCGTGTAGAGGGTCCAGGAGGGATTGGCCGACGCGAGCATCTCCTTGATAGCGGAACCGACGGTGGACGGCATACCACCGCCGCCGTGCTCGACATCGCAGTCCACCGCCGGCCACCCGCCGGCGACGTACTGGTCGTACGCCTTCTTGAACCCCGGGGGAGTCACCACCGTGTCGCCGACCAGACGGCACCCGTCGCGGTCACCCACGGTGTTGAGCGGAGCGAGTACGCGAGCACAGAAGTCGCCGGCACCCTCGATCACTCCGTCGATGGTGTCGCGGTCGACGTCGACCCCGGCGCCTTGAAGCGTAGCGGCGGCGTCGAGCACCTCGTGCAGTACGAACTGCATCTCACGGATCGGAGGTGTGTAGTTCATCGGGTTTCGGCCCTTCCCACTGGTATGCCTTGGTAAGGCCGATACTTCCGCGGTTCGCCCCTCGGTGTCTGTCGGAAGAACACCACGCTCGGCGTCGGAGTTATCCGACACACATCGACATCGATCGCCCGATCGTCACGCCGGAAATGCCGATCACGGCTCTGCGTAAACCCGCCCGGCATCGGCACGCCCGGAAAATTCCAGGGTCCGGCGGTGCTCGGCGGGTCGCTACCATCAGGACCGACTATTCGGGAAGGGCACCGAGAAAATGATCAACGTGTTGCTCGTGGACGACCACACCATCTTCAGAGCCGGACTTGTGCGCCTACTCGAAGAAGACCGCAGCATCGACTCCGTGATGCAGGCCGCCGACGGAACCACCGCGTTAAAACTCATCCGAGAACATTCGTTCAGTGTGGTTCTCCTCGACATCAACCTACCGGTCCGCAGCGGTCTCGAACTCCTGCCCGCAATCGCGCGCATCGCACCGCATCTGCCGGTCATCATGTTGAGCATGTACTCGGCCAAGCAGTACGCGCTTCGCGCCTTCGAGTCCGGCGCGAGCGGCTATGTGTCGAAGGACATGGACGCCGAGGTGCTCATCGCCGCGATCCGTAAAGTGGTGGCGGGCGGCCGGTACATCACTCCAGACGTTGCGGAGCAGATGCTCGAGAACGTCGACGTCCTGCAGAGCGAAAATCGGCACCTGACACTGTCGGAGCGTGAATATTCGGTCATGATGCAGATTGCCAATGGCGTCAGTCTGACCGCTATTGCGCAGGAAATGCACGTCAGTATCAAGACGGTCAGTACCTACAGGTCCCGGCTGCTGAAGAAGATGGGGCTGGACGGAAATGCGGCGTTGGTGCAGTACGCGGTACGTAATCGACTCATCGATTGACCGCCCCGGTGCTCGTGGCTACCTCGCGAACGCCCACGGGACCCGTACCTCGATGCGTGCGCCACCCGCGGTCGAGTTTCCGATCGTCGTGTGCCCTCCGATACGCCGGGCGCGTTCGCGTATTCCCGCCAGACCCAGCCCGTCGGTCGACTCCTCGATTGAGGTCGGAAGCCCGACGCCATCGTCTTCGATCGTCGCCTCGAGGGTGTCGTCGTCACGCACGAGCGTTATGGTTACCTTCGTCGCAGATGCGTGTCTGGCGACGTTCGTCAACGCTTCCTGAATGATCCGGAACAGGTCTCGTTCCGACGCCGGGTCGGCCGCGGACTCGGTCTGCGGAACGGTGACCGAACAGCTAATGCCGTAGCGTGCCTGGAACTTCGCGGCGTGATCGCGGATCGCGTCGAGCATGCCCAGGTGATCGATGAGGGAAGGGCGCAGCTCATCCGAAATCCGGCGCACCGCGTCGATCGCTTCCTGCGCCGTACCGGAGATCTCGTGCGTCAACTGCAGTAGTCCAGCGATGTCGGTGGGCTCTGATCGGGTTCCGGAATTCGGCGCGGGCGCGTCCGTAAGGCGTCGCCGCAGTCGCGCAACATCGAACTTCAACGCCGTCAGCAACCCCCCGATATCGTCGTGCAACTCCAGGGCGATGTGCGCGCGCTCGGTGTCCTGAATCGTCTCGACGGCCGACATCAACGCCCGCAATTGCGATCGAGACGCCTCAATGTCCTTGAGCGCCTTCTCGCGTTCGGTCACGTCGATACCGATCCCCACGACCGCCGACCGGTTTCGATAGATCACCTGCCGCCCATGGATTTCGATCAACCGGGGGCCTCGGCGTCGGACATTGGCACGAATGAGAAAATGAGACCCCTGGTCCGAGCCCTGAACTCGCCTTTCGTATTGCGCCACCAAACTCTGGCGTTGCTCAGGCGGAGCAACATCTGCTAACGGTCTACCGATGAACCGTGACGGCGTGGTCCCGAAGAAGTCCGCGAACTTATCGTTCACGTACTGCATCGTGCCGTCCTGAATAAGATAGATACCAGCAACGGACTGCTCGACAATACCGTGAAACAATTGCGCGATATTTGCATGATCGCCGTCTTCGAATCCGTTCACCGCTCATACTTTCTGTCTAGTATTCGACTCTGCGCACGAACAAACGCTCGAGGGCAGTCTGCGGTTCACCCAAACAGCGGACAGCTGGTTAAGCGGCTTGATCCGAACCGGGCATAGTCAGAGATCGTTCGTAGTTGTCCGGACTGAGCACCCCGATTGACGAGTGCCGACGACGACTATTATAGGTGTTCATCCATTTGTCAATGGCGGCAACCAATTCCGCTTTGGTGACAAATTCATGCCGGTAGTATTACTCGTGTTTGAAAGTGGACATAGCGATTCGGCGCCCGTGTTGTCCCAACAAACTCCGGTCCGGCCCATTGATCGGCGCAGCCCGTGCCGGGTGCAGGTGGAGTCCATGGCATCGGCCGTGTATTGCACCCCACGGTCCGAGTGCACAATGGTGCCTTCGCATTTGCCGCCGCGGGCTGCGACCGCCTGCTCGAGCGCGTCGGTGACCAGCTCGGTCCGCATATGGTCGTCGGCACTCCACCTGAGCGCCCTCTTGGAGTGTTCGTCTTTGAACGCGCACAGGTACATGTCACCTTCTCCGCAGTTCAGGTAGGTGATATCGGTGGTCCATACGGCGTCGATCCGACCCTGGTCGAACCTCCGCCGGACCAGATCGGGCGGGAATGAGGCGTTCGGCCCCACGCGGGTGGTGACGGTGAAGGTGCGGGGACTGATCCCGGCGATGCCGATCTCCGCCATAATCTTAGCCACCGTTTTCTCGGTCACGACCTCGCCGGCGTCCCGCAGATCGGCGGTGATCCGCGGGGCGCCGTAGACCCCGTCCGACGCCCGGTGGAAGTCGAGGATCTTGACCGTCAGGTCCGCTCGTCGTTGTCTGAGTGAAGTCATCTCCGTGGTGGTGGAACGGTTTTTGTGGTCGTAGTATCCGGAGGTCGACACGCCCAGCAGACGCGCCATCCGGCTGATGCCGGTGTCGGCGCACTCTGCAGCCATCAGCTCGAAACGCTCTACTTCTGATGGTTCGCCGCAAAGTACGCCGACGCTTTTTTCAAGAAACTGATGTCCTTTTCCTGCTCGACGACCTGCTTGCGCAGTCGGGTGAGTTCGTCGCGCTCGGCCGGGGTCAACGGCGTGTCCCCCTGGGCGGCGGCCTCGGTGCGGCGGCGTTCGTCGGCGACCCACGACCCGAGCAGGCTCTCGTTCAGGCCGAGATCACGGGCGACGGAGGCAATGGTCCGGCCCGAATCGATCACTCGATGGGCCGCCTCGACCTTGTACTCGGTCGGCGGTGCTCAGCACGCAATTGCGTGCGTCGTGAACGGGTTGGTGAGGTGCCGCCTCCCCGCGTCGGTCAGTCGCCGATGACGGCGTCGGCCTCGATCTCGATGAGCAGGCCGGGGGCAATCAGCGCGCTGACCTCGAGGATCGTGGTGGCGGGTCGGATTTCGCCGAAGACCTCGCCGTGCGCGATGCCGGCCTCTTCCCACCGGCTCATGTCGGTGAGGTACATGCGGGTGCGGATCACATCGGTCGTGCTCGCGCCGGCCTCCGTGAGTGCTGCCTCGATCCGGCGCAGTGCCTCCCGGGTTTGTTCGCCGAGATCGTTTCCGCCGACGGGGCCGTCGGGACCCGACGCCGTGGTGCCCGACACGGACACGAGCGGGCCGATGCGCACGGCGCGGGAATAGCCGATCTTGGCTTCCCATTCGGAACCGGACGAGACGTTGTTTCTGTTCGACATGGGCAACATTGTCGCAAGCCCCGATCCGGCGCTCACCAGCGCGGTCTTTCCCCACGATCCGGTCTCCGCGGGTCGAAGTCTTGACACCGGTTAGAACAAATGTTCGCATGTACTCATGAGGTGGGATGGGCAAGCGGTCGACGCCGACGACGGTGCATTGCCGGGGCTGGAGCGCGCCGGGCTCGTGCGCAGCGTGCAGACACCCGAGTTCGACGGCATCACCTTCCACGAGGTGCTCTGCAAGAGCGCGCTGAACAAGATGCCCGAGGAGTCGCAACTGCCTTTCCGCTTCACCGTCAACGCTTTTCGCGGATGCTCACATTCCTGTCGCTACTGCTTCGCGCGGCCCACCCACGAATACCTCGACCTCGACGCGGGCCGCGATTTCGACAGTCAGATCGTCGTGAAGACCAACGTCGCGGCGGTGCTGCGCAAGGAACTGGGGCGCCGGTCGTGGAAGCGGGAGCACGTGGCGCTCGGCACCAACACCGATCCCTATCAA
This sequence comes from Rhodococcus mengyinensis, assembly GCF_048381435.1. NCBI lineage: Bacteria > Bacillati > Actinomycetota > Actinomycetes > Mycobacteriales > Nocardiaceae > Rhodococcus > Rhodococcus mengyinensis. The sequence continues at coordinate 30,809 of NZ_JBLWIT010000133.1, forward strand.
CGAGCGGAGGGCCGGTACCGTCTGATGCCCGGCATCATTCGAGCGCTGGCCGAATCCGCCACCCCGTTCTCGATACTGACCAAGGGGACGTTGCTGCGGCGCGACCTCCCGCTGCTGACGCTCGCGGCCCAGCAGGTGCCGGTCAGCATCGGCGTGTCGCTGGCGATCCACGATCCCGACCTCCAGAAGTCGATCGAGCCGGGCACACCCACTCCGAAGGCGCGCCTCGATCTGATCCGGGCGATCACCGACGCCGGCCTGCCCTGCAATGTGATGGTGGCCCCTGTCATTCCCTTCCTGACCGATTCGGTACGGCATCTGGACGGACTACTCGAATCCATCGCAGATGCCGGGGCCTCGGGTGTGACCGTCTTCCCGATGCACCTGCGCGGCAGTACCAAGGGCTGGTTCATGAACTGGCTGTCGACGGAGCATCCGGCGCTCGTCCGTCAGTACCGGCAGTTATACGGGCGGGCGGCCTACGTTCCGCCCGAGTACACATCGTGGCTGAAGCAGCGCGTCGACCCTCTCGTCGACCGGTACGGTCTGGGCGGCGCGGCGAACCATCGGGAGGCCGGACAGGCCGGACAGGCCGAGGCCGTCGAGCCCGATCGCGGTGAACTGGTCGGGGTCGGTCGTCCCGGACCGGCGCTCACTCTCTTCTGACGTGAACGGTCCGCCTCGGCTCGTACCATTCGGCGCCGGCAGGTTCTCCCGCCATGTTCCAGCTCCACGAGATGGTTGGTGCGATGCGCACATAGAGACCGGGGCCGACCATTCCGTCCCGTTCCACCGGCTGATCGGCCGTGCCGTAGACCCGGATGGATCGCGCGACGAACGGCTCGAACGACACCAGGTCGTCGACGACCAGCGACACCTTGTCGTTCCCGGCCCGGATGTTCCGGAACTTGCGGGTACCGGCGACGGACGGTCCGGAACCTCCCACCCAGAAGTCCGTTCCGTCGAACTCGAAGGCGAGTGGAACGACGTCGGGTTGCCCGTCCGCGCCCACGGTGGCGACGCGGGCGATCGGCTGCGACCGCAGGTAGGCGATCTCTTCGTCCGTGAACGACATGGAAATCTCCTCGTCGATGTCGACCGATGTTTCTGCGTCGACACTAGCCAAGCGCACGAGTAACGCTCCCCGCATTCCCGGAGACAAGGGGAAGAGAGGTTCGCCCGACGCACAACGACCGAGGAGCGCCATGCCTGTGGGAAATCTGGTTGTCCGGTCGGCGGTGGTGGGTTCGCTCGCCGCGGCCGCACTACTCGGTGCACCGGCCGCCGCCGGGGCGGATGCTGCGACGCTGACCCCCACCTACACGATCGGGCACGGTCTGAACCCCGGCGACCTCAGCGTGTGCGGAGGGCGGATCGACGCCCACGCGTCGTCCGACTACCCGGAGCCGTACGGTCCGAACTACGTGCTGTTGACGACGTACTTCGTCGGCCCCTCCCGGGTCTGCATGGTCGACGGCACCCTGCATTGGCGCAACCTCGACACCGGCGCCTCCGGAACGAAGCAGTGGGCGTGGCGTTGAGCGGCTGGGACGGTCCGGGCGCGCCGACAGCCGTGTACTTCGATCCGGGGGCGGGCCGGGTCAGCATCGAGATCGCCACGAGCACCCCGAACATTCCGGGGAGGGGCGAGTTCACGGCGTCCTGAGCGGAGGTGTGCCGGGTTCAGGCGAAGGCGTTGTCCAGCCAGGACTTCCACGCGTCCTGCGACTTCTTTTGGTCGGCACCCGCAGTGAACAGGTGGTGCGCCGCGTCGACCGTTCCGCCGAACGCGTTGCGGCCGTAGAACCGGTACAGCGCATCGGCGGTCCGGATGCCGATGAAGTGCGGCGTCAGGTAGTCGACGACACCGTCGACGGTGCCGAAACCGGGCACGTCGACGGACACGGCGTCGCCTGCGGCGGAAGTGTCGGTCAGCCCCAGCGCGCCGCGGAGTGTGGCCATCGCGCCCGGACCGGTGGACGTATCCGGGCCGGCGGTCGTGATGTAGGTGGCCGCGCGGCCTGCGAAGTACTGGACGTACTGGCCGAGGCTGTGGAGGTAGAACGTGGTGTGCTTGTCGGCGCCGTCGTACTGCGCGTCCCAGTCGTCGGTGAAGATGCCGCTGTGGACGTAGCGCAGCGCCGCGGTGCCGCCGTCGCGGGCCTCGATGAGGTATTCGAGGGCGTTGAACCAGCCGTCGGGACCTTCCTGCCGCACGGCGAACTTCTGCGGCGGCTCCCACGCGACGACGGTGGGGTCGTCCGGTCCCTCGCTGCCCACGCCGGGATCGAGTTCGGAGGGGAACATCCAGCCCCCGGTGCCGGTGGTGACGGCGGCGAACACCTCCTCGGGGCCGGCGTTCAGGACGACTTCGCGGCGAATCTCGAAGTTCTGGGACATGGCTAGCTCTCCTCGTGACGGTTGTCGGGTGACTTGGCTTGCGCGGTCGGTGTTTTCAGGCTGGGGTGTAGTGCGACGACGAGTCGGTGCCTGCGTCCGTTCGGGGCGTTCTCGTGGTGGTATCGGGCCACCAGGTGCTTCACGGACTCGCCGAGTTCGTCGGCGAAGGCGGACCGGTCGGCCGCGGACGCGAACCGGATCTCGCTGTCGATCGCGTAGGTGGCCAGCGGCTGCCGCGCCGCGGTGGCGCCGGCGATCAACTCGCCGACCTCACGCACCAGTCGCGCGGCCAGTGCCACCAGCCAGCGGGCCGACAGTTGGTCCGGCGACCGGTCGGGATCGGGTGCGAGGGCGGCGAACGCGGCGGGGGAGATGACGTACGACGCCGCGGTGGCCTGGAAGACCCGCTCGGTGACGTTGCCCTTCTTGCGTTCCTCGACGAGTTCGACGAGGCCGTGCTCCTCGAGTGCCCGCAGGTGGTAGTTGGCCTTCTGTCGCGTCAATCCGACCGTCGCGGCGATGGAACTCGCCGAACCGGGTTCGGCCAGCGCCGCGAGCAACTGCGCCCGGACCGGGTCCAGGGAGATCTCCGCGGCGGCCGCCTGATCGATCACTGCTACGTCCAACATGCGTCAACCCTCGCACCGACGATAAATCCTGTCAAGACAAAAATAATTGTCGGTGAGTCCAGTGGTCAGCGCAGCGCGGGTGGGTTGTTCAGATCGCGCGCCGAATAGGTGTCGCAGGCCTGGACCTGACCCGTCCGGTACCCGGTGGCGAACCACTTCTGGCGCTGCTCCGAGGAGCCGTGCGTCCAGCCCTCCGGATTCACCCGGGCGCCCGCGGACTGCTGGATCCGGTCGTCACCCACCGACGAGGCGGCGGAGAGGGCGTCGTCGATGTCGGTGTCGGTCAGGGTGTTCAGGAACGGCGGCCCGCCGTCGGGGCCGGGGAGGCTGTCGGCGTAGTGGGCCCACACACCCGCGTAGCAGTCGGCCTGCAACTCCGTTCGCACCGCCGCCGAGTCGGCGCCCCGCGGGTCGGCCTGCGCCCGCCCGATGTCGCCGAGCTGATTCTGGATGTGATGGCCGAACTCGTGCGCCACGACGTACTCCTGCGCCAGCGGTCCGCCGCTGGACCCGAAACGGTCGACGAGGAGCTGGAAGAAACTGGTGTCGAAGTACGCCGTCGAGTCCGCCGGACAGTAGAACGGTCCGACCTCGCTGGTGGCGTTGCCGCAGCCGGTGTTGACCGAACCGGAGAACAGCACCACCTCCGGCGGCACGTACGCGGTGCCGGTCTGTTTCGCGAGCTCCTGCTCCCACACGGAGTCGAGACTGCCTGCGGTGAACACCACCCGGCAGTTCACGTCGCGGTTGGCGTCCGCGCCGGTCTCGCATCCGGCGAGGCCCGCGCCGGAATTCTGGGCGGAGGAATCGGTGGTGCCGCTGAGGCCGCCGAGTAGCGAGCCGGGATCGCCGCCGAGGAGCAGTGCGAGGACCAGCACGATCAGACCGCCGGCGCCGCCGCCCATCGCGAACTTTCCGCCGAGGCCACCGCCGCCCCCGCCGCCGACCGACACCCGGCCGGAGTCCATTCGGGCGCCCTCGTTGAAGGTCATGTGTCGTCGCTTTCTCTGCAGTTTTCCGGTGCGTGCCGATCGAGCCTCGCACGTGAAGCGGGTATGCGTTTCCGCTCACGCCCGGTGTCTCCGTAGGATCTCAGCCAACGAAGTAGCTTGCCCCATGTTTCGAAAGGAATCCCGTGCTGCGCACACATCTCGCCGGTTCATTGCGAGCCGAGCAGGCCCAGCAGACCGTAACCCTCACCGGTTGGGTTGCCAGGCGTCGTGATCACGGCGGGGTGATCTTCATCGATCTGCGTGACGCGTCGGGTGTCTCCCAGGTGGTGTTCCGGGAGGGCGCCGCCGCCGAGCAGGCTCACCGTCTGCGCGCGGAGTACTGCGTCAAGGTGACCGGTGTGGTCGAGGTGCGTCCCGAGGGCAACCAGAACTTCGAGATCCCCACCGGGGCCATCGAGGTCAACGTCACCGACCTCGAGGTCCTCAACGAGAGCGCGCCGCTGCCGTTCCAGCTGGACGACCATGCCGGTGAGGAAGCGCGCCTGAAGTACCGCTACCTGGACCTGCGCCGTGAGGGCCCCGGCCACGCCATCCGGTTGCGGTCCAAGGTCAACGCCGCGGCCCGCGCCGTGCTCGCGCACCACGAGTTCGTCGAGGTCGAGACGCCCACGTTGACGCGGTCGACGCCGGAGGGCGCCCGCGACTTCCTGGTTCCTGCGCGACTGCAGCCGGGCACCTTCTACGCGTTGCCGCAGAGCCCGCAGCTGTTCAAGCAGCTGCTCATGGTCGGTGGCATCGAACGCTACTACCAGATCGCGCGCTGCTACCGCGACGAGGACTTCCGCGCGGACCGCCAGCCCGAGTTCACCCAGCTCGACATCGAGATGAGCTTCGTCAACCAGGACGACGTCATCCTCCTCGCCGAGGAGGTGCTGTCGTCGCTGTGGAAGCTGGTCGGGCACGAGATCAAGACGCCGATCGCGCGCATGACGTACGCGGAGGCGATGCGTCGCTACGGCTCCGACAAGCCGGACCTGCGCTTCGGCGTCGAACTGGTCGAGTGCGCCGAGTTCTTCAAGGACACCACGTTCCGGGTATTCCAGCAGGAGTACGTCGGCGCGGTCGTCATGCCCGGCGGCGCGAGCCAGCCGCGTAAGCAGCTCGACGCCTGGCAGGAATGGGCGAAGCAGCGCGGGGCCAAGGGCCTGGCGTACGTGCTCGTCGGCGAGGACGGCACGCTCGGCGGACCGGTGGCCAAGAACCTCACCGACACCGAACGCGAGGGCCTCGCCGCGCACGTCGGGGCGAAGCCGGGCGACTGCATCTTCTTCGCCGCCGGCACCACCAAGTCGTCGCGTGCGCTGCTCGGTGCCGCGCGTGGCGAGATCGCCCGCAAGCAGAACCTCATCGACCCGGACGCGTGGGCTTTCGTGTGGGTCGTCGACGCACCGCTGTTCGAGCCGACGGCGGACGCCACCGCGAGCGGCGACGTCGCGCTCGGCTACAGCGCCTGGACGGCGGTGCACCACGCGTTCACCTCGCCCAAGCCGGAGTCGATCGACACGTTCGACACCGACCCGGGGTCCGCGCTCGCCTACGCCTACGACATCGTCTGCAACGGCAACGAGATCGGTGGCGGCAGTATCCGTATCCACCGCAAGGACATTCAGGAGCGAGTGTTCAAGGTGATGGGCATCTCCCACGAGGAGGCCGAGGAGAAGTTCGGCTTCCTGCTCGACGCGTTCGCGTTCGGCGCCCCGCCGCACGGCGGCATCGCGTTCGGCTGGGACCGCATCACCGCCCTGCTGGCCGGTGTCGATTCGATCCGCGAGGTCATCGCGTTCCCGAAGTCGGGCGGCGGCGTCGATCCCCTGACCAATGCTCCGGCTCCGATCACCGCGCAGCAGCGCAAGGAGTCCGGGGTGGACGCCAAGCCGGAGCCGAAGGGCGATGCCGCTGCGGCCAAGCCCGACGCACCCGCAGCCAAGTAGGCGGGCCCGCCGGCGCGATCTGCCGGCAGGACTCGATTGACCGGACGACGCGGAACAGCCGGGGGACACGATGTTGCACCTGCGAGTGATCTGTCCGGCCGAGCGCACCGAGGACGTCCTCGGTGTGCTCGCCGCGGAACCCGGGGCCACCCACGTGGTGGTGCTGCGCGCCGCCGCGATCGACCCCGCCGGCGACGCGATCCAGACCGACGTGGCCCGCGAGTCCGCGAACGACGTGATCGACGCGCTCGAGGCCCTGGGAATCGATCGCACCGGCGCGATCACGGTGGTGCCCGTCGAAACGGTGCTGTCGAAGTCCGCACACGACGCGGAGAAGGCGGCTCCGGGCGATCCCGCGGACAGCGTCGTGTGGGAGGAACTGGTCAGCCGGACGCGCGAGGAGTCGACACTCAACGGCACCTTCCTCGCGTTCCTCACCATCGCCTGCCTGCTGGCCGCGGTGGGTGTGGTGACCGACTCGCCGATCACCGTCGTCGGGGCCATGGTGGTGGGGCCGGAGTTCGGTCCGCTCGCCGCGCTCGCCGTCGCGCTGATGCGGCGCAAGCTCGGTCTGGCCCGGCGATCGCTGATCGCCCTGCTCTTCGGTTTCCCGTTCGCGATGGCGGCGACGCTGGTCGCGACGCTGCTGATGGAGCGGGTCGGCTGGATGGACTTCGAGAGTATCGAGTCCCTCGACCAGGTCGACTTCATCTACCGGGTCGGACCGCTCTCACTGATCGTCGCGCTCCTCGCCGGCGCGGCAGGCATGCTCGCGCTCGTGTCCGCGAAGTCGGCGGCACTCGTCGGCGTCTTCATTTCGGTCACCACCGTCCCCGCAGCGGGATTCGCCGCCGTCGCGGTCACCGTGGGCGAATGGCGCGTCGCGGCGCTGGCGGCGCTGCAACTCGGTGTCAACATGGTGGGCATCGTGATCGCAGGCGTCCTGGTTCTGGCACTGCGATTGCGCAGCGGCGGCGATCCCCGCCGGCTCCTCGAGCAGGCGCGGAAAGAGCGGTCCGTGGCACAGAGGCGGAGGGCCTGATGATCGTGTCGCCCCACGACGGCGCGGGCTACGACGAACTCTTCGACGACGGCGGCGACGTCCGGGACCCGTGGGCGGAGCTGGCCCAGGACTTCACCGGAGGCGGGCCGGACTCCGTCCGCCGCCTGCAGTCCCGCATCCGGCTTCTCGTCGACAACCATGGGATCACCTACAACCCCCTCGACGGATCGGACGCCCCGACCGTGCCGCCGCGGTGGGCGATCGACGCGGTCCCGCTGATCGTGGCGGCCGAGGAATGGGAGCAGCTCGCGGAGGGCTTCGTGCAGCGCTCCCGCCTCCTCGACGCGGTACTCGCCGATTTGTACGGACCGATGGCGCTCGTCCGGAGCGGCGCCGTGCCTGCCCGCACGGTGTTCGGACACCCGGGGTACGTCCGTGCGGCGCACGGCATCACGGTGCCGGGCCGCCATCAACTGTTCCTGCACGGACTCGACGTCGGCCGCGGGGCCGACGGCACGTTCCACGCGCTGCGCGACCACACGCAGTCGCCGGCAGGCGCCGGCTACGCGATGGCGGATCGCCGCGTCGTCGCCCGGGCGATGCCCGGCATCTACGAGAGCGTGGGCCCGCGTCCGCTGTCCTCCTTCGCCCAGTCGATGCGGCTGGCGGCGATCGACGCCGCCCCCGCGGGCACCGAGGACCCCCTGGTCGTGGTCCTCAGCCCCCGTACTCGGTCCGAGGCGGCATTCGATCAGGCGTATCTCGCGACCGTCCTCGGCTTCCCGCTCGTGGAGAGCGCCGACCTGGTGGTCCGCGACGGCCACGTGTGGATGCGCTCGCTCGGCAACCTGGAACGCGTCGACGTGATCGTCCGGCGGGTGGACGCCGACCTCGCCGACCCCCTCGACCTGCGCCCCGACTCCCGGTCGGGCGTGGTCGGGCTCGTCGAGGTGCTGCGACGGGGAGCGGTGACCGTCGTCAACCCTCTCGGCAGCGGAATCCTCGAGAACCCGGCCCTCACCCGGCTGCTCCCGGACCTGTGCCGTCGTCTCCTCGACGAGGACCTACTCCTGCCGTCGGTGCCGAGTTTCTGGGGTGGCGACCGGTCGGAGCTGTCGCACATCCTCGCGAACGTCTCGTCGATGGTGCTGCGCGCGGTGCACGGGGGGTCGCCGATCGTGCCCGCCGAGCTCGGTGCCGCCGACCGGGACACCCTGCTGGACCGGGTGCGGGCCGAACCCGAGCGGTGGGTCGGGCAGATCGTCCCGGACCCCTCGTATGCGCCGGCGGCCGACGGATCCGGGGACGTCTTCCTCGCACCGGTCGGGGTGCGGCTGTTCAACGTCGCGCAGCAGGTCGGATTCACCCCCATGGCCGGAGGTCTCGGCACGTCCCTCGTTCCCGGGGCCGAGCGCGGCGACCGGCGTCACGCCGGCGCGAAGGACGTCTGGATCCGGCTGGCCCAGCGCACCGCGTCCACCGATCCGGGGGACGCCGCCGACCGCGACGGGGAAGCCCTGCCCACGTATGCGGCGACGACGTCCGACCTGATGACGTCGCCGCGCGCACTGACCGAACTGTTCTGGATGGGCCGGTTCGCCGAGCGCGCCGAGGGTGCGGCACGCCTGATGATCGCCGTCGGCGAGAAGTACCGCGACTACCGTCTGCGACCGTGGCTCGCGGGCGGCGGAAGCCTCCCGATCCTGCTCGACACGGTCCTGCGGGTCGCCGACGCCGGGAACCGCCCGCAAGGGCCCGATCGCGGTGCCGAGGCAGGCTCGGATCCGGTTGCCGACCAGCCGCGGGTGCGCTCGGAGTTCCGTTCGCTGACGGTCGACCCCGACCGGGACGGGTCGCTCGCGCATGCGGTCCGCGGCGTCGAGCAGGCCGCGCGGGCCGTGCGCGGGCAACTGTCGAACGACATCTGGGCCGTCCTCAGTTCCGTCGAACGCGCACTCGGGCAGGTCGCCGCCGACACGGCCGACGACGGTTCCCTGCTGTTCGAGGCGCAGTCCGCCGTACTCGGCGGGATGCTCGCACTGTCCGGAGTCGCCGCGGAATCGCTGGTGCGGGACACCGGCTGGCACGTCATGGACATCGGCAAACGGATCGAGCGGGCATCCACCCTGATCGCGCTGGTGGAGTCCACGCTGCGACGGAGGACGGACCCGGCGACCGAGCGGGCGGTGATCGAATCGCTCCTCGTCGCCACGGAGAGTTCCGTCGTCTACCGCCGCCGCAATCGGAGCATCCGCCCGGCCGCCGTGGCCGAGTTGCTGCTGTTCGACGTGAAGAACCCGCGGTCGCTGGCGTTCCAGCTCGAGGCGCTCCGTGCGAATCTGGCTGCACTGCCGGACGCCTCGGGTGCGTCGCGTGCGGAGCGGCTCGTCGAGGACATGGTCAACACCGTGCGACGCGTCGACCCTGCTCGACTCGAATCGGTCGACGCGAACGGGTCCAGGAAGGAGCTGGGTGAGCTGACGACCACGATGCGCGCACTGCTGAGCGAACTGTCCGACGTGATGCTGAAAGGTCAGCTGTCGCTGCCGGGCGGCACCCAGCCGCTGTGGGGTAGCGGGACCACGTGGAGCGCCGCGCAGGGCGGGGTTCCCGCATGACCGATGTGTCGCCCCGCGCGGACGAGGCAGCGGAACGGCCGGTGCTGCGCCGATACAAGATCACCCACCGCACCACGTACACGTACTCGGGGCCGGTGTCCTCGTCGTACGGCCGGGGTTATCTCCTGCCCCGCGACACCGATGAACAGCGATGCGTGAGTTCCGTCGTCGACATCTCGCCGGCGCCCGCAGACCGTTCCACCGGGTCCGACGTGTACGGCAACCGGGACCTGTACTTCCAGGTGAGCACGCCGCACGAGGAACTGGTCGTGGCGGCCGAATCCGAGATCGAGGTCTACGGACCCGACAAGACCCGACTCGCCGCCGCACCCGCGAACGCGCCGTGGGAGTTGTCCCGCCCCGTGGGAACCGAGGGAGCGATGGCGCAGGAGTTCGTGCTCGACCTCGAACCCCCCGAGATCAGCGACGCGGTCCGCGAGTACGCGGCGCCGAGTTTCCCGCCGGAACGGCCCCTCGCCGACGCGGTGGTCGATCTCACCACGCGCATCCATCGCGACTTCCAGTACAAGTCGGGGTCGACGTCGATCTCCACGCGCGTCGCGGAGGTGCTCGAGAAGCGGTCGGGGGTGTGCCAGGACTTCGCCCGGCTCGCCATCGCCTGCCTGCGCTCGCGCGGACTGGCGGCCCGGTACGTGTCCGGCTATCTGGCGACGCAACCGCCGCCCGGCAAGGAACGGATGATCGGCGTCGACGCGACCCACGCCTGGGCGGCCGTGTGGATGCCGGGGGACCGGTGGCTCGCCTTCGACCCCACCAACGACCAGCTGGTCGACGAGCGGTATACCGTGGTCGCGTGGGGCCGGGACTACGCGGACGTGCCGCCGCTGCGCGGTGTCATATACACAGAGGCACGAAACAGCACCATTGCGGTGTCGGTTGACGTGGCGCCGATCGAAGTGCTCGCGCCGGATCAGCCGAAATGCTGAAATTCATCCGGGCTTCCGGTGGAGGACTCGATGATCCGTGTCACTAGCAGGTAAGTTGGTCCGCGATGACTGCAATACTGGCAGACCCCGTTTCAGAGGTAGTTGCCGCAGCCGAGAAGCTGCTCACCCGTCGCACAGGGGCACCCGTGACACTGGTGGATCCCGTGGATCTCGGCGGTAGTGGCCGCACCATCGTGCTCCGCGTGCGCGTGGCGGAGAATCCGTTCTCCCTTCCGCGGACGTTGGTGATCAAGCAGGTCCGCGAGGAGTCCGGGGTGTCCGGCGCGCGGGCCGTCGATCCCGACGATCTCACCGGCGACAGCCGCAGCGCCTTCCTCCGGGAGGCCGTCTCGTACCAGTTCGCCACGGCGCTGGCGACGGACAGCCGCCCCGGAGCCGAACTGCTCGCATCCGACCTCGACGCCCGGCTCCTCGTGCTCAGCGACCTCGGGGACGCCACCCCGATCAGCGCCCTGCTCGAGCACTCCGACTCCGACACCGTCACCAACACCCTGATGGCGATGGCCCAGGCGCTCGGCCGCATGCACGCGGCCACCGTGGGCCGCGAGGAGGACTTCACCGCGCTGCTGCGCCGCGCCGAGGTGGCGCACTGCGACGACACCGTGGCCGAACAGGTGGAGCGCGCGGTGCCCGCCGTGCCCGGCCTGCTGTCCGAGATCCTCCGCGTCGATGTCTCCCCGGATCTGACCGATCAGGTGGCGCGTGCCGCGAAGCTGTTCGAGAGCGGCCGGTTCCGGGCGTTCAGCCCGTCCGACCTGTGCCCGGACAACATCATCGTCAACGACGAGGGCGTGCGGTTCCTCGACTACGAGTGGGGCGGTTTCCGCGACGCCATGCTCGACATCGCGTACGCGCTGGTCTCGTTCCCCGGCTGCCTGTGCAGCATCGAACTGTCCGAGGACCGGACGCAGGCGATGATCGAGGCCTGGCGTGCGGAGGTCGTGGGGATGTGGCCTGCGCTCGCCGACGACAACGTGCTCGCCGCCCGCATGGTCGAGGCGCAGCTGATCTGGGTGTGGCTCAGCACCTACCTGTTCCTACCGGAGAACCACACCCGCATCGCCGCCGTCCGCGAGCACCACCTGTCCGTGCCGCGGTCCGAGGCGCTGACCCAGCGCTGGGACAAGCTGGCCCGCTCGGCCGATCACGCCGGGAACACGGTGGTCGCCCACCACGCCCGCGTCATCGCCGACAAGATCCGGGGACTGTCCGTCGGCTGACCCACGGTCCGGCCGGACTGGGTCGGACGGTGCGGTTCCAGTAGCGTCGAACTTGTGAGCGATCTTTTCGGTTCGGATGTCGGCGAGGACGAGTCGGCAGGCCTGTTCGAGACGGCGCAGCCCGACGAGGCGGCATCGGCCCCGCGATCGGTTCCCGGTCCCGTGTCGGTCGACCACCACGCACCGCTGGCCGTGCGGATGCGTCCCCGCACGCTCGGCGAGGTGGTCGGGCAGCAGCATCTCCTGGGCCCCGGCGCGCCGCTGCGGCGCCTCGTGGAGGGGTCGGGGGCCGCGTCCGTCCTCCTGTACGGTCCGCCCGGCACCGGCAAGACCACGCTGGCGTCGCTGATCTCGGGGGCCACCGGCCGCCGCTTCGAGGCACTGTCCGCGTTGTCCGCCGGGGTGAAGGAAGTGCGCGGCGTCATCGAACTGGCCCGCCGCCGCCTGCTCGCGGGCGAGCAGACGGTGCTGTTCATCGACGAGGTGCACCGCTTCTCCAAGACCCAGCAGGACGCCCTGCTGGCGGCGGTGGAGAACCGGATCGTGCTCCTCGTGGCCGCCACCACCGAGAATCCCTCGTTCTCCGTGGTGTCCCCGCTGCTGTCCCGCTCACTCGTGCTGCAACTGCAGTCGCTGACGGCGGACGACATCGAGAACCTTCTGGAGCGGGCGCGCACCGACGAGCGGGGTCTCGGCGGGGAGATCGAGATCGCGGGTGACGCGATGGACCATCTGGTGCGCCTCGCGGCCGGTGACGCCCGCCGGGCGCTCACCGCGCTCGAGGCGGCGGCGGGCGCTGCGCTCGACCAGGCCGGTGACGCGGACCGTCCGGTGCTGCTGGACCTCGCGACCGTGGAGGCGAGCGTCGACAAGGCGGCCGTCCGCTACGACCGTGACGGCGATCAGCACTACGACGTGATCAGCGCCTTCATCAAGTCGATCCGTGGTTCCGACGTCGACGCCGCCCTGCACTACCTGGCCCGGATGCTCACGGCGGGCGAGGACCCCCGCTTCATCGCGCGGCGGCTGGTGGTCCATGCCAGCGAGGACATCGGCATGGCCGACCCCACCGCGCTGCAGACCGCGACCGCCGCCGCGCAGGCAGTACAGCTGATCGGTATGCCCGAGGCCCGCCTGGCCCTCGCCCAGGCCACGATCCACCTCGCGACCGCGCCCAAGTCGGGGGCCGTCATCGCCGCGCTCGGTGCCGCGATGGCGGATGTCGCCGCCGGAAACGCCGGGCTCGTCCCGCCGCATCTGCGCGACGGCCACTACGCGGGGGCGGCGAAACTCGGCAACGCCGTCGGATACCGCTATCCCCACGATCACCCCGACGGGGTACTGGCGCAGCAGTATCCGCCGGACGAGCTGGTCGGTGTCGACTACTACCAGCCCACCACTCACGGCGGTGAGCGGGACATCGCGGGGCGCGTGGACAAATTGCGCGCCATCGTCCGCGGCACGAACCGTCAGGGTGGCCGGTTAAGCTGAATGTTGCCGAACTGCGCGGTGGACGCGTGGTTCGCTCCGCTTGTTCGACCCATCGTTGCCCTCGAGACAGACAATAAGGATCACTGACGTGCAGACCCACGAGATTCGCCGGCGCTTCCTCGACCATTTCGTCAAGGCAGGCCACACCGAGGTACCCAGCGCCTCGCTGATTCTCGACGATCCGAACCTGCTGTTCGTCAACGCCGGGATGGTGCAGTTCGTGCCGTTCTTCCTCGGCCAGCAGACGCCGCCGTACCCGAGGGCGACCAGTGTCCAGAAGTGTGTGCGCACCCTCGACATCGAGAATGTGGGCATCACCACACGGCACAACACGTTCTTCCAGATGGCCGGGAACTTCTCGTTCGGCGACTACTTCAAGCGCGACGCGATCAAGCATGCGTGGGCGCTGCTGACCTCGAGCGTCGACGACGGGGGTTACGGCTTCGATCCCGAGCGCATCTGGGTGACGGTCTACCTCGACGACGACGAGGCCCGCGACATCTGGCGTGACGAGGTCGGCGTTCCCGAATCGCGGATCCAGCGCCGCGGCATGGCCGACAACTACTGGTCCATGGGTATTCCCGGCCCCTGCGGCCCGTGCTCGGAGATCTACTACGACCGCGGCCCCGAGTACGGCAAGGAAGGCGGCCCGGAGGCCGACGAGGACCGCTACATCGAGATCTGGAATCTCGTGTTCATGCAGAACGAGCGTGGCCTGGGCATCAGCAAGGACAACTTCGAGATCCTCGGCCCGCTGCCGAAGCAGAACATCGACACCGGCATGGGTGTCGAGCGCGTCGCGTTCCTGCTCCAGGGCGTCGACAACGTGTACGAGACCGACCTCGTGCGTCCGGTCATCGCGAAGGCCGAGGAACTGTCGGGCCGCAAGTACGGCGCCGTCCACGACGACGACGTGCGCTTCCGGGTCATCGCCGACCACGCGCGCACCGCGGCGATGCTCATCGCCGACGGCGTGAACCCCGGCAACGACGGGCGCGGCTACGTCCTGCGCCGCCTGCTGCGGCGCATCGTCCGGTCCGCGAAGCTACTCGGTGCCGACAAGCCCAGCATGCGGGAGTTCATCACCGTCGTCCGCGACACGATGGCGCCGTCCTACCCGGTCCTCGACACCGACTTCGGCCGCATCGAGACGGTCGCGGTGGGGGAGGAGACTGCGTTCCTCAAGACCCTCACGTCCGGCTCGAAGCTGTTCGAAGGCGCCGCCGAGTCGGTGAAGGCGTCCGGCAAGTCGACGATCGGCGGCGACCAGGCCTTCGCGCTCCACGACACGTACGGCTTCCCGATCGACCTGACCCTGGAGATGGCGTCCGAGGCCGGCCTGACCGTCGACGAGGAGGGGTTCCGCACGCTGATGGCGGAGCAGCGGCAGCGCGCGAAGGACGACGCCCAGGCCCGTAAGCACGCGCACGCCGACCTGACCGTCTACAAGGAACTCCTCGACCGCGGACCCACCGAGTTCACCGGATTCCACGAATTGGTCTCCGAGGCACATGTTCTCGCGCTGATCTCGCAGGGGCAGCGGGTCCCCGTCGCGACGGCGGGCCAGGACGTCGAGGTCATCCTCGACCGCAGTCCCCTGTACGCGGAGGCGGGTGGCCAGATCGCCGACCTCGGTACCCTCACCGGCCCGGGCCTGCGGGTGAAGGTCAACGACGTCCAGAAGATCGCCAAGAAGCTGTGGGTCCACAAGGTGACCGTGCAGGAGGGTCAGCTCACCGAGGGCGACGTCGTGCTCGCGCAGGTCGACGCCGCGTGGCGCAAGGGTGCCACGCAGGGTCACTCCGGTACCCACATGGTGCACGCCGCGCTGCGACAGGTGCTCGGCCCCAACGCGGTTCAGGCCGGCTCGCTGAACAAGCCGGGCTACCTGCGTTTCGACTTCTCCTGGCAGGGCGCGCTGACGGAAGCGCAGAAGCAGGACATCGAGGTCGTCGCGAACGAGGCGGTGGCCGCCGACTACTCGGTGAACACGTTCGTCACCGATCTCGACAAGGCGAAGTCGATGGGCGCGATGGCGCTGTTCGGCGAGAACTACGGCGACGAGGTGCGGGTCGTCGAAATCGGCGGGCCCTTCTCGATGGAGCTGTGTGGTGGAACTCACGTGGGCAGCTCCTCGCAGATCGGCAACGTCACGCTGCTCGGTGAGCAGTCCGTCGGTTCCGGTGTGCGCCGCGTCGAGGCGTACGTCGGGCTCGATTCGTACCGCTACCTGGCCAAGGAACGCGCGCTCCTCGCCGGTCTTTCGTCGTCGCTGAAGGTGCCTTCGGAAGAAGTGCCTGCCCGCGTCGAAGCGCTGGTGGAGCGACTCCGCGTGGCGGAGAAGGAACTCGAGCAGACCCGCGCGCAGGCGGTTCTTGCCGCGGCGGGCACGTTCGTCGACAAGGCGCAGAGGGTCGGGCCGGTGCTGCTGGTCGCGGATGCCGCCCCGGCCGGTGTCGGCGGCAACGACCTGCGTGGTCTCGTCACCGACATCCGCGGCCGGTTCGGCACCCAGCCCGCCGTGGTCGCGCTGCTCGGCGACGTCGACGGCAAGGTTCCGTTCGTGGTGGCCGTGAACAAGGCGGCACAGGAACTCGGCCTGGCGGCCGGCGACCTCGTGAAGGGATTCGGTCCGAAGATCGGCGGCCGCGGAGGCGGAAAGGCCGACATGGCACAGGGTTCCGGTTCGGACACCAGCGGAATTGCGGCCGCCCTCGACGCTGTCCGGGGACAAGTGGCGGACAAGGTGGGGAGCCAGTAGCGGTGGATCACGCGGAACAGGGTCCGGATCGACCGGGAGCCGACGACCCTGGGCGTGGTCGGCGCATCGGCATCGATGTGGGCAGCGTCCGGATCGGGGTCGCGTCGAGCGACCCCGACGGGATCCTCGCCACCCCGGTGGAGACGGTGCCCCGGTCCAAGGATCGGGGACCCGACGCGCCGGATATCCGGCGCATTGCCGACATTGTCGAGGAATACGAGGCCGTGGAGGTTATCGTCGGTCTGCCGCAGACCTTGCGGGGTGAACGGGGGAAGGCCGCCTCGATCGCTACTGTGTTCGCGAAGCGATTGCGAAGGAAGGTCGACCCGATACCGGTGCGGATGGCGGACGAACGTCTGACGACCGTCACTGCCGCGCGGGCGCTTCGCGAGAGCGGTGTCAGTGCGAGGGGCCAGCGTCCTGTGATCGACCAGGCTGCGGCGGTGGCGATCTTGCAGGGATGGTTGGACGAGCGGAGCAGGTCGGTGAATGCAGGGGATTCAGGTGGGGACGTGCAGCTACCGGAGGGGGGCCAGTGAGCAATCATCGGCGACCCGCAGGTGAGCGACCCGAATTCGAGTACGTCCCCCGCGAACCCCGACGGCACCGCTACCTCGACGAGGACGACGACCACGTCGACTACGCGCCGCCCCCCGAGGACGACGACGTCGTCACTACGGGGCGCCACGCGGTGGTGTACGACGACCGTGAATTCGACGAACCCCACGCCGACTACACAGAGCCGGTGTACGAGCAGCCCGCGTACGAGAACCCGGTGTACGAGCAGCCGTTCGACCCCGAGCCCGTCTACGAGGACGGATACGGTCCCCGTTCGTACGGCGACGCCCGCGCCTACCGGGCACCGGCAGCCGACGAGCACGCGTACGACGAGCCCGCCTACGCCGACGAGCCGGTGCACGTCGACGAGCAGTACGAGGCCCACACCTATGCCGACGACCGCTACGGCACACCGCCCGACGAGCCCGATGTCGCGTTCGCGGAGGCCGAGACACAGATAATCTCCGCGATCCCCGAGGAGATCCCGCCGACTCGCGCCCACGCCCGCACGCAGGCCCGCCGGCGCAAACAGGCCACGGGACGCGCACGCAGGGGCAAGCTGTTCGGCGCCCTCGCCGCCGCGACGGTCCTGATAGTGCTGGTCGGCATCGTGTTCGTCGGCGGCAAGATGTTCTTCGGCGGTCCCGACGCGCCCGCGGACTACGCGGGCCCCGGTGGTCCCGAGGTGGTCGTGCAGGTTCATCCAGGCGACACCGCCGAGGAGATCGCCTCCACTCTGGCCGAGCGGGACGTCGTCGCCAGCGGATCGGCCTTCTTCAACGCCGCGGTCCAGAGCAACGCGATGAACTCGGTGCAACCCGGCTTCTACAGCCTCTCGACCCAGATCCCGGCAGATGACGCCGTGCAGGAACTGGTCGACCCCACCTCCCGCGTCGGGCAGATGATCATCTCCGAGGGCAGGCAGCTCCACGACACCACCGATGTGCAGACCGGGGCCAAGAAGAAGGGGATCTACACCCTGATCTCCGAGGCCAGTTGCGTCGGTGAGGCCGGCCAGGAGCAGTGCATCAGTTACGACGATCTCAACGCCGCCGGCGCGGGCGACCTGTCCGCGCTCGGGGTACCCGACTGGGCGAAGGACGCGGTCGCCGGCGTTCCGGACCGGGACCGCCAGCTCGAGGGGCTCATCGCCGCGGGCAGCTGGGATTTCGACCCGACCGCCGGTCCCGCCGCCATACTCCAGAGGCTGGTCACCGAGAGTTCCGCGAGCTACGAGAAGACCGGCATCCTCACCGCGGGCAACCAGGTCGGACTCACGCCGTACAAGATGCTGATCGCCGCGTCCCTGGTGGAACGGGAAGCGATGCCGGACGACTTCTCGAAGGTCGCTCGCGTCATCCTCAACCGGCTCGCCGTCAACCAGGCGTTGCAGTTCGACTCGACGGTCAACTACGCGCTCGACACGACCGAACTGGCCACCACCGACGCCGACCGCGCACAGGTGACACCCTGGAACACGTACGCCAGCCCCGGTCTGCCCGCGACGCCGATCTCCTCGCCGAGCATCGGGGCGTTGCAGGCGGTCGAACAACCGGCGCCCGGCGACTGGATCTACTTCGTGACGGTCGATTCGAAGGGCACCACACTGTTCACGAAGAGCTACGACGAACACCTGGCCAACATCGACCAGGCTCTGAACAACGGGATTCTCAACAGTGGACGATGAAGTGGTGACCGCACGCAAAGCTGCGGTGCTGGGCAGCCCGATCGCGCATTCGCGCTCGCCGCACCTGCACCTCGCGGCGTATCGGGCGCTCGGTCTCACCGGGTGGACGTACGACCGGATCGAGTGCGACGGGGCGCGACTGCCCGGCCTGGTGTCCGGGCTCGGCCCGGAATGGGTCGGACTGTCCGTCACGATGCCGGGCAAGATCGCCGCACTCGAATTCGCGTCCGAGCGCACCGAACGGGCCGTGGTGATCGGCTCCGCGAACACCCTCGTCCGTATCGAGGGTGGCTGGCGTGCCGACTGCACCGATGTCGACGGGGTCAGCGGTGCGCTCACCGCGGGTGGTGTCGGAACCATCGCGGGCGCCGAGGCGGTCGTCGTCGGCGCCGGGGGAACGGCCAGACCCGCGCTCGTGGCGCTCGCCGACATGGGCGTGAAATCGGTGACCGTGGTGGCACGCGACGCGGGTCGCGCGGCAGGCGCACTGGGGTGCGCGGAATCGGTGGGGCTCGACGTCCGGTTGCTCGGCTTCGACAGCCCGGAACTCGGTGCCCGGTGCGCGGCGGCCGCCGCGCTCGTCAGCACCGTTCCGTCCGCCGCGATCACCGAGTACGCGGACATTCTCGGGCGGGCGCCGTTCGTGCTCGACGCGATCTACGACCCGTGGCCGACCCCGCTGGCAGCGGCCGTCGAGGCGGCGGGCGGCACCGTCGTCGGCGGTCTCTCGATGCTTCTGCACCAGGCGTTCGGGCAGGTGGAGCAGTTTACCGGTCGCCCGGCGCCGCGCGAGGCGATGGCGGCCGCTCTCGGCTAGTTGTCCACAGGCCGGACCGCTATCCACAGGTCGATTGTCGTGCCAGGTCACGGTGATCCACACGGTGATCCGGTCACGCATGCTGCTCGGCATGTGGTGGCTGATCGCGGCGAGTGTGGTGGCGGGTGCGGGTGCGGGCTGGGCAGCCCGCCGGACGGCCGGTCTGTTCGTGGGCACGGTGCGGGCGGGCTGGTGCGAGGCGGTGTGCGCGGTCGGCGTCCCCGCCACGGTCTGGGCCGGTACCACCGCATCCGCACTGTGGGTGCTGCCGTGTGCGCTCGTGTTCTGGTGGTGGTGTGTCAGTCTCGCCGCCACCGACCTGTGTGCACGGAAGCTGCCGAACCCGCTGACCCTGCCCGGATTCCTCGCGATCGTCGGCGTCGGCGCCGCGACCGGATCCGCGGCCACAGCCGTGATCGGCGGGTTCCTGTTGGCGTCGGCGTATCTCGCCCTGTACCTCGGCGCACCCGGGGCGGTCGGTGCGGGTGACGTGAAACTCGCGCTCGGGGTGGGCGCCGCCGCCGGGCTTGCCGGGGGAGAAGCCTGGGTGCTCGCGGCCGGGCTCGCGCCGGCGCTGACAGCGCTGGCGGGCTGCATCGTCCTCGCCGCCCGGCGTTCGCCGAAACCGCTCCCGCACGGCCCGGCCATGTGTGCCGCGACACTGGTTGCGCTGTTCGCCGTGCACATCGCGTGAACGAGTCCACGCCTGGCACACGGTTGGGAGGACCACCGTCACTGCCGGGCGCGGCGACATGGAAGGATATTGGGCGTGCTGCGCTGGATAACTGCCGGAGAATCCCATGGTCCCGCCCTCGTCGCGATGCTCGAGGGGATGGTCGCGGGCGTCGAAGTGACGTCCGAGGACATCTCGACCCAACTCGCGCGACGCCGACTCGGCTACGGCCGCGGCGCGCGGATGAAGTTCGAGGCCGACAAGGTCACCATCGTCGGTGGTGTACGCCACGGGCGGACACTCGGCGGACCGATCGCCGTCGAGGTGGGCAACACGGAGTGGCCCAAGTGGGAAACCATCATGTCCGCGGACCCGGTGGACGCCGAACTGCTCGCCGACCAGGCGCGGAATGCGCCGCTGACCCGCCCGCGCCCCGGTCACGCCGACTACTCGGGCATGCTCAAGTACGGATTCGACGACGCTCGCCCGGTTCTCGAACGCGCGAGCGCACGCGAGACCGCGGCCCGGGTCGCGGCCGCGACGTTCGCCCGGAGTTTCCTCCGCCAGGTGTTCGGTGTGGAGGTGCTGTCCCACGTGATCTCCATCGGCGCGTCCGATCCGTACGTCGGTCCCGAACCCACCGCGTCGGATCTGGCGGCGATCGACGCCAGCCCGGTACGCGCCTTCGACAAGGCCGCCGAGGAATCGATGATCGCCGAGATCGAGGCCGCCAAGCGTGACGGCGACACCCTCGGCGGGGTCGTCGAGGTCGTCATCCACGGTCTCCCCGTGGGTCTCGGATCGTTCATCAGCGGCGCGGACCGTCTCGACGCCCGTCTCGCGTCCGCCCTGATGGGCATCCAGGCGATCAAGGGTGTGGAGGTCGGCGACGGCTTCGAGACCGCGCGCCGACGCGGCAGCCAGGCGCACGACGAGATGCGTCCGGGCCCGGACGGAATCCTGCGTTCGACCAACCGCGCGGGCGGCCTCGAAGGCGGCATGACCAACGGGGAGGCGCTCCGCGTGCGCGCGGCGATGAAGCCGATCTCGACGGTCCCGCGCGCGCTGGCCACCGTAGACATGTCGACCGGTGAGGAAGCCGTGGCCATCCACCAGCGGTCCGACGTGTGCGCGGTGCCCGCCGCCGGTGTCGTGGCCGAGGCGATGGTGGCGTTGGTCGTCGCCCAGGCGGCACTCGAGAAGTTCGGGGGCGACTCGGTTGCCGAGACGACCGCCAACTACGAGCGCTACGCATCGGGCGTCGCAGCCCGGCTCGCGCGATGACCACCCGGTCTGCCGTCGCATCGGGGCGGTGACGGATGATGGCACCGAAAGCCGTGCTGGTCGGCCCCCCGGGAGCGGGTAAGTCCACGATCGGGCGGCGCCTCGCGCAGGCCCTGGACCTTCCGCTGTTCGACACCGACGTGGCGGTCGAGGAGGAGGCGGGACGCACGATCGCCGAGATCTTCGTCCAGGAGGGCGAACCCGCCTTCCGCGCCCTCGAGGAAGAGATCGTCCGGAAGGCCATCGAGAGCCACGAGGGGATCGTGTCGCTCGGCGGTGGATCCATCCTCTCCGAGCGGACCCGGGAATTGTTGAAGGGCCACACCGTGATCTATCTCGAGATCAGCGTGGCCGAGGGGCTCAAGCGCACGGGGACCAACACCGCGCGCCCCCTTCTCGCCGGTGGCGACCCCCGCCAGAAGTACACCGAGTTGATGCGCAAGCGCCGACCGCTGTACCGGCAGGTGGCGTCCATCCGGATACGCACGGACGGGCGGAGTCCCGCCCGCGTGGTGCAGCAGCTGGTGGCGAAACTCGCCGAGTGATCGGCGACCCCGGCGGAGTCGCCGAGTGATGGGCGACCCCGGCGGAACAGAGACATCCGAGAATCTCGGACACGACGGAGCGGAGCAGCAGACAGTGACCGAACCGGTACGCGTACAGGTGCAGACGGCGAACCCCTACCCGGTCATCATCGGGCGCGGATTGCTCGGCGAGCTGGTGGACGAACTCACCGGCACGAGGACGGTGGCGATCTTCCATCAGCCGCCGCTGGCCGAGACGGCGGAGGCGGTGCGCGCGGCACTCGCCGAGAAGGGAATCGATGCGCACCGCATCGAGATTCCGGACGCGGAGGACGGCAAGGATCTGGCCGTGGCCGGATTCTGCTGGGAGGTCCTCGGCCGCATCGGGCTGACCCGCAGCGACGCCGTGGTCTCCCTGGGCGGCGGCGCGGCCACCGACCTCGCCGGGTTCGTCGCGGCGACGTGGATGCGCGGTGTGCGCGTGATCCACGTGCCCACGACATTGCTCGCGATGGTGGATGCGGCGGTCGGCGGCAAGACCGGCATCAACACCGAGGCCGGCAAGAACCTGGTGGGCTCGTTCCACGAGCCGTCGGCGGTGCTGATCGACCTGGCCACGCTGGAGACGGTGCCCCGCAACGAGATCGTCGCCGGAATGGCGGAGGTCGTGAAGACCGGCTTCATCGCCGACCCGGTGATCCTGGACCTCATCGAGAAGGATCCCGAAGCCGCCCTGGACCCGACGGGAACCGTTCTGCCCGAACTGATCCGGCGGTCCGTTGAGGTCAAGGCCAAGGTCGTGGCCGCCGATCTGCGCGAATCCGATCTGCGGGAGATCCTGAACTACGGGCACACCCTCGGGCATGCGATCGAGCGGCGTGAGCGCTACCGCTGGCGCCACGGTGCGGCGGTCGCCGTCGGGCTCGTGTTCGCGGCGGAGCTGGGGCGTCTGGCGGGACGCCTGGACGATGCGACGGCGGACCGGCACCGCACCATCCTGGAACTGGTGGGTCTGCCCACCACGTACGACGCGGACGCGTTCGGCCAGTTGGT
The DNA here is from genome assembly GCF_048381435.1 of Rhodococcus mengyinensis. NCBI lineage: Bacteria > Bacillati > Actinomycetota > Actinomycetes > Mycobacteriales > Nocardiaceae > Rhodococcus > Rhodococcus mengyinensis. Next base: position 53,439 of record NZ_JBLWIT010000133.1, read on the forward strand.
CGAGGGGATGCAGACCGACAAGAAGAACCGGGCGGGCGTCCTGCGGTTCGTCGTGCTCGACGGGCTCGCGAAGCCGGGACGGCTCGAGGGCCCGGACCCGTCTCTGCTCGTGGCCGCGTACTCCGCGGTGGCGCGGGAGGAGAAGCCGGGCACCGGCGGTGCCGTCCTGCTGTGACGTAGCGGCACGAAGTGAGACGCGGCGGTGTGAGCGAGTGCGCTCACACCGCCGCGTCGTCTGTCGGTGTGGTGAAGCCGAGGCTGTTACTCGCCGCGGCGCTGGTCGTCGGTGGTGCGCTTCCCGAGGTCGACGGGGTCCTGCCACGCGGTGTCCCCACCCTGCGGCTGATCGAGGTCGGACGTGTCCTCGCGGTAGTTGTGCACCGGTTCGAACACGGCCGTGTCGGCGTCGGACCCGGCGTAACCGGTGTCCGCGGTCTGCTCGTAGGCCTGGCCGGGATAGTTCTGTCCGTAGCCCTCGTCGTCGGCGACGGCTGCTGCTGCGGTTCCCCCCGCTGCGGCCCCTGCGGCCGTTCCGGCGCCGCGTGCCGTCGGGTGACGCTCGCCGCGGTCCTTCTCCGTCTTCCTGGACTCGCGGCTGACGAAGAACCGGCCGAGGAACACGGCGAGCATGGCAGGCACGAAGATCAGCAGGACCGTGAACGCGGCCCCGGACGTGATCTCGAAGAAGAACGAGTTCTGGGTGACGTTGAGGGACGGAATCAGGTTGGCCAGCCAGCTCCCCACACCCGCCACGATGCCGCCGAGCAGGGCCGCCTTCAGCCACAGCATCGTCAGGTCGGCGCCGTCCTCCGGCTCGGGGTTCCGGCGACGGTCCCGGATGCCGTCGATGCCGGCCCAGATCAGCGCCACGAACACGACGATCAGCAGTGCGAGCCATCTCAGAGCGGATCCCTGAAGGGGCCACTGTGTGATCGACACACCGAGGATCACACGAACGAAAACATGTATCAGGGCCATGCCGAGGCCGCGTACCACCCACGCATTCATGGGCACAGCGTAACGAGCGGGTTTTCACCCGTGTGGTCTAACCCACACGGCGCGCTCTGAAACCTGTTCTCGCCACCGGACGGGTGCCGTCGATCCGCGCCCTCCGGGCGGCGATTTGCCGGTACGTTTGACGACATGCCTGCTGATCATGGTTCGCGGCGCGCGGCGCTGCGCGCGGCCCTCGCCGCCCGGGATCTCGACGCACTTCTGGTGACGAATCTGGTGAACATCCGCTATCTCACCGGGTTCACCGGATCGAACGCCGCCCTGCTCGTGCACGCCGCCGACGCAGAGGGGGCCGAGGAGCGCACCGTCATCAGCACCGACGGCCGCTACCTCACGCAAGTCGGGGAACAGGTTCCCGATCTGCGGGCCGAGATCGCCCGCGCCAGCGCCGCGCACCTCATCGAATCGGTGGGTCGGCGGAGCCCGTCCTCGCTGGCGTTCGAGAGCCACGTGGTGACGGTGGACGAGTTCGCGGCCTGGTCGGTGCTCGCGCCGGACGCGCGCCTCGATCCCGTTCCGGGTCTCGTCGAGGAACTGCGGATGGTGAAGGACGATTTCGAGGTCGGATTGCTGCGGGCGGCGTGCACGGCCGCCGACTCCGCGCTCGCCGACCTGATCGAACGGGGTGGCCTCCGCCCGGGACGCACCGAGAAGGAGGTGGGCCGGGAACTGGAGGCGCTGATGCTCGCGCACGGCGCCGACGGCATCTCGTTCGAGACCATCGTCGCGGCCGGCGCCAACTCGGCGATCCCGCACCACCGCCCCACCGAGGCGGTCCTCGCCGGCGGCGACTTCGTGAAGCTGGACTTCGGCGCCGAGGTCGGCGGATACCACTCGGACATGACCAGAACGTATGTCCTGGGGCAGGCCGCCGACTGGCAACGGGACGTGTATGCGCTGGTCGCGCGGTCGCAGGAGGCCGGGCGGGACGCGTTGCGCCCGGGCGCCGAGGTGTCCGCCGTGGACGGTGCCGCCCGCCGGGTCATCGAAGACGCGGGCTACGGGGAACTGTTCCTACACGGGCTCGGACACGGCGTCGGCCTGGAGATCCACGAAGCTCCGGGAATCGGCAAGCTCGGCACCGGTACACTTCTGGACGGTGCGGCGGTGACCGTCGAGCCGGGCGTGTACTTCTCCGGGCGCGGAGGCGTGCGGATCGAGGACACGCTCGTGGTTCGTGAGCAGGGACCGGAGCTGCTCACACTCACCACCAAAGACCTGACTGTCGTGTAGACGGTTTCGACCTTATCGAGGAGACGCGAAGCAAGTGGCTTCCACTAGTGATTTCAAGAACGGCCTGGTCCTGCAGATCGAGGGCCAGCTGTGGACGATCATCGAGTTCCAGCACGTGAAGCCCGGCAAGGGTCCCGCGTTCGTGCGCACCAAGTTGAAGAACGTGCTCTCGGGCAAGGTCGTCGACAAGACGTTCAACGCCGGCGTCAAGGTGGAGACGGCCACGGTCGACCGCCGCGACATGACGTACCTGTACCACGACGGCACCGACTACATCTTCATGGACGGCGACACCTACGACCAGATCTCGATCAGCGAGGCCACCGTCGGCGACGGCGCACGCTTCATGCTCGAGAACATGGCCGTGCAGGTTGCGACGCACGAGGACGTCCCGCTGTTCGTGGAACTGCCCGTCACCGTCGAACTGGTGGTCCAGCACACCGATCCCGGTCTGCAGGGCGACCGCTCCACCGGTGGCACCAAGCCCGCCACCCTCGAGACCGGTGCCGAGATCAACGTGCCGCTGTTCATCAACACCGGTGACAAGCTGAAGGTCGATTCCCGCGACGGCAACTACCTCGGGCGTGTGAATTCCTGAGTGTCCGGTACGCATAAGAAACTCGGCGCACGGCACAAGGCCCGCAAGCGCGCCGTCGATTTCCTCTTCGAGGCCGAGGCGCGAGATCTCGACCCGGTCGATCTCGCCACCGAACGCGCGGAGCTGTCCGGCAAGGACGACGCCGTGGCGCCGGTTGCTCCGTACACCGTCACCGTGGTGACCGGGGTGGCGGAGAACCTGGACCGACTCGACGAGGTGATCAGATCCCACCTGCAGGACTGGACGCTGGAGAGGCTGCCCGCCGTCGACCGCGCCATCCTGCGCATCGCCGTCTGGGAGCTGTTCCACGCCACCGACGTGCCTCCGGTCGTGGCCGTGGACGAGGCGGTGGAGCTGGCCAAACAGCTGTCCACCGACGAGTCGCCGGGGTTCGTGAACGGCATCCTCGGTCAGGTCGTGCTGGTGGCGCCGCAGGTGCGGTCGGCTGCGGCCGCGACGTCGCGGCGCACCGAGACCGCCGGCGGCGAGTCGAACGACGCCGGTTCGTAAGTTCGTGTCCCGCTGCGGGCCCGCGACTGCGGGCCCGCAGGTCAGGGGTCCGGGCCTGGCGCAGTCGACGCGCTGATAAGCTGTCCGCGTCAGGCATCCTTTAACGATCCGTCCAGTGAGGCGGAGAAGGAGGTCGTTGTATGCGCGTGCCCGAAGGGTCTCGCCCCGCCGGGGAACCGGCGGAATCAACACCAGAGTCGTCCCCGTCCGTCGAACCCGCACGCGAGCTGCTGTCCGCAGCCGATGTGGGACGGACCATTGCGCGAATCGCGCACCAGATCATCGAGAAGACCGCGCTGGACGCCGCCGACGGTGACGCGCCGCGGGTCGTCCTGATCGGCATCCCCACCCGGGGCACGACGCTCGCCGCCCGCCTCGCCGGGAAGGTCGAAGAATTCTCCGGGGTGCGCCCATCGGTCGGCTCCCTCGACATCACCCTGTACCGCGACGACCTGCGCACCAAACCGCACCGTCCCCTCGAACGCACGTCGGTGCCCGAGGGCGGCGTCGACAACACCCTGGTGGTGCTCGTCGACGACGTGCTGTTCTCCGGCCGCACCGTCCGCTCGGCACTCGACGCCCTCCGCGACCTCGGGCGGCCGCGCGCCGTTCAGCTGGCCGTCCTCGTCGACCGCGGCCACCGCGAACTGCCGCTGCGCGCCGACTACGTGGGCAAGAACGTGCCCACCGCCCGCACCGAGGACGTCAAGGTGCTCCTGAGCGAACACGACGGCCGCGACGCGGTCATGATCTCCGGGGGGAAGAGCTAAGTGAAGCACCTGTTGTCGATCGCGGACCTGACACGGGAATCGGCTGTCGAACTCCTCGACGAGGCCGAACGCTTCGAACAAGCCCTCCTCGGACGTGAGGTGCGGAAGCTCCCGACGCTGCGGGGCCGGACGGTCATGACCGTGTTCTTCGAGAACTCGACCCGGACCCGGGTGTCGTTCGAGGTCGCCGGGAAGTGGATGAGCGCGGACGTCATCAACGTCAGCGCCTCGAGTTCGTCGGTGTCCAAGGGTGAATCCCTCCGGGACACGGCGATGACACTGCGCGCGGCCGGCGCCGACGCCCTGATCGTGCGCCACCCCGCCTCGGGTGCGGCCCACCAGATCGCGAAGTGGACCGGGCATCAGGACGACGGCGGCCCGGCGGTCATCAACGCCGGCGACGGTACCCACGAACATCCCACCCAGGCGCTGCTCGACGCGCTCACGCTGCGTCAGCGTCTCGGCGACATCGAGGGCAAGCGCATCGCCATCGTCGGCGACATCCTGCACAGCCGGGTGGCGCGGTCGAATGCACTGCTGCTGTCGATGCTCGGCGCCGAGGTGGTCCTGGTCGCGCCGCCCACGTTGCTCCCCGTGGGGGTGTCCACCTGGCCGGTGTCGGTGGCGCATTCGCTGGACGCGGAGCTTCCCGGCCTCGACGCCGTCCTGATGCTGCGTGTGCAGGCGGAACGGATGAACGGCGGATTCTTCCCGTCCCAGCGGGAGTACTCGATCAATTACGGCCTGTCGGAGAAGCGGCTCGCGCTGCTTCCCGACCACGCGGTGGTGCTGCATCCCAGCCCGATGCTGCGCGGCATGGAGATCGCGTCGGCGGTTGCCGACTCGACGAGGACCGCCGTGCTGCAGCAGGTGACCAATGGTGTGCACATGCGGATGGCGGTGCTGTTCCGGCTGCTGGTCGGAGCGGAGGAAGTTGCGGGATGAGTGGTAGCGGGATGAGTGACAGTGCAGTGACAGGAGAGACAGTGCTCATCAAGAACGTGTTGCTGTACGGCGAGGGCGAACCCACCGACGTGCTGCTCGGGGACGGCGTCATCGCCGCGATCGGTGCGGACGCGGGCAAGGACAGCGGGCCGGACGTCGACGTGATCGACGCGGCGGGGCAGATCCTGCTCCCCGGTTTCGTCGACCTGCACACCCACCTGCGGGAACCCGGCCGCGAGGACACCGAGACCATCGATTCCGGTTCGGCCGCCGCCGCGCTCGGCGGGTACACCGCGGTGTTCGCGATGGCCAACACCAGCCCGGTCGCCGATTCGGTGGTCGTCACCGACCACGTGTGGCGCCGCGGCCAGGAAGCCGGACTCGTCGACGTGCATCCCGTCGGCGCCGTCACCGTCGGGCTCGAGGGCAAGCAGCTCGCCGAGATGGCCACGATGGCGTCGGGGGTCGGCCGGGTGCGGATGTTCTCGGACGACGGCCACTGCGTCTACGACCCGCTGATCATGCGCCGGGCGCTCGAGTACTCGAGCTCGCTCGGGGTGCTCATCGCGCAGCACGCGGAGGAGCCGCGGCTCACCGTCGGCGCCGTCGCACACGAGGGCCCCACCGCCGCCCGGCTCGGGCTCGCGGGCTGGCCGCGCGCCGCCGAGGAGTCGATCGTCGCCCGCGACGCGCTGCTCGCCCGCGACGCCGGGGCGCGCGTGCACATCTGCCACGTCTCCACCGCGGGGACCGTCGAACTGATGAAGTGGGCACGCGGCCAAGGCATTTCGATCACCGCCGAGGTCACCCCGCACCATCTGCTGCTCGACGACTCCCGGCTCGAGACGTACGACGCCGTCAACAAGGTGAATCCGCCCCTGCGGGAGGCGAGCGACGTCGCCGCGCTCCGGGCCGGACTGGCCGAGGGGATCATCGACTGCGTCGCGACCGATCACGCACCGCACGCCGAGCAGGACAAGTGCTGCGAGTTCGCGGCCGCCCGACCCGGAATGCTGGGACTGGAGACGGCACTGTCGATCGTCGCGCAGACGATGGTCCGCACGGGCCTGCTCGACTGGCGCGGCGTCGCGCGGGTGATGAGTGAGCGGCCCGCCGAGATCGTCGGACTCGACGACCAGGGTCGCCCGATCGAGGTCGGCGAGCCCGCCAACCTGGTGCTGATCGATCCGGACGCCGAATGGACGGTCCACGGCCCCGATCTCGCCAGCGTCGCCCACAACACGCCGTACGAGTCGATGACGCTGCCGGCGCGGGTGACTACGACGATCCTCCGTGGCCGGGTCACCGCGAGCGACGGCCAGGCCCGCGTCCCGGTGCGGAACGGTAGGGGATGACGGTGGAGAGAATTCTGTGGATAGTCGGCCTCGTCGCGTTCTGGGCGCTGGCCATCTTCCTCATGTACATCGGGTGGCGCGGTCGTGCCCGCCGACAGGCCGACCGGGTCGGGCAGCTTCCCGCCGTGCCCGCGCACCTCGGCGAGCAGACGATCGCCCCGGCCACCGGACTGTATGTGGGCAGCACCCTGGCCCCGAGCTGGCAGGACCGGATCGCGGTCGGCGACCTCGGTTTCCGGGCGACGGGGGAAATCTCCCGCTACGCGGCCGGGATCCTGCTCGAACGTGACGGGGCGTCGGCGATCTGGATTCCGCAGGACGCGGTCCGCGCCGTGCGCACCGAGCGCGGTCTCGCGGGCAAGGTCATGAGCAAGGACGGCGTCCTCGTGATCCGGTGGGAACTGCCGACGGGCACCGAGATCGACACCGGTTTCCGGAGCGACGACAAGTCCGTGTACCCCGCCTGGGTCGGCGCAGGGGAGCCGGACGGCAAGACAGACAGTGAAGATTCAGCGAATGCGGCGAGCTCTGGTGAGGTCGAGCAGAACGGAGAGAACGCATGAGCGGCTACGACACCGACTCTGCAGTACTGGTCCTCGAGGACGGACGGGCATTCCGGGGCACCACGTTCGGTGCCGTCGGCCAGACCCTCGGTGAGGCCGTCTTCAGCACCGGCATGACCGGCTACCAGGAGACCCTCACCGACCCCAGTTACCACCGCCAGATCGTCGTGGCCACCGCGCCGCAGATCGGCAACACGGGATGGAACGACGAGGACGACGAGTCCGTCGGCCCCACCGGCAGCAGCGCCGAGGCGAAGATCTGGGTGGCCGGGTACGTCGTCCGCGACCCCGCCCGCCGCACCTCCAGCTGGCGCGCCACCGGGTCCCTGCAGGACGAGCTCGTGAAGCAGGGGGTCGTCGGGATCGCCGGCATCGACACCCGCGCACTGGTCCGCCACCTGCGCACCCGCGGCTCGATGCGCGCCGGGGTGTTCTCCGGCGACGCACTGGCCGAGACCGACGTACTGCTCGACCGGGTGAAGAGCCAGCCGTCGATGCTCGGCGCGGATCTCGCCGGCGAGGTCAGCACCACCAGCGGGTACGTCGTCGAGCCGACCGGGGGAGACGCGCGCTTCACCGTCGCGGCGATCGACCTCGGCATCAAGACCAACACCCCGCGCATGTTCGCCGAGCGCGGCATCCGGGTGCACGTGCTCCCATCCAACGCGACGCTCGAGCAGATCCTCGACCTGAAGGCCGACGGCGTCTTCCTCTCCAATGGTCCCGGTGACCCGGCGACCGCCGACGGCGCCGTGCACCTCACCAAGGAAGTCATCGGGCAGGGCCTGCCCCTGTTCGGCATCTGCTTCGGCAACCAGATCCTCGGGCGGGCTCTCGGTCTCGGCACCTACAAGATGAAGTTCGGTCACCGAGGCATCAACATCCCGGTCGTCGAACACGAGACGGGACGCATCGCGATCACCGCACAGAACCACGGGTTCGCGCTCGAGGGCGAGGCCGGGCAGGAGTTCGACACCCCGTTCGGTAAGGCCGTGATCAGCCACACCTGCGCCAACGACGGTGCCGTCGAGGGGGTCCGCCTGCTCGACGGATCCGCCTTCTCGGTGCAGTACCACCCCGAGGCCGCGGCGGGCCCGCACGACGCCGCGTACCTGTTCGACCGCTTCACCAGCCTGCTCGAGGGAGTCAAGAACTAATGCCACGCCGTACAGATCTCTCCCACATCCTGGTGATCGGCTCCGGGCCGATCGTCATCGGCCAGGCCTGTGAGTTCGACTACTCCGGAACCCAGGCCTGCCGGGTGCTGCGCGAGGAGGGCCTGCGGGTCAGCCTCGTCAACTCCAACCCGGCCACGATCATGACCGACCCCGAGTTCGCGGACGCCACGTACGTGGAGCCGATCACCGCCGAATTCGTCGAGAAGGTCATCGCCCTCGAGGCGGAGAAGGGCCACCCGATCGACGCCGTCCTCGCGACGCTCGGCGGCCAGACGGCCCTCAACACCGCGGTGGCGCTGCACGAGCAGGGCATCCTCGAGAAGTACGACGTCGAGCTGATCGGTGCCGACTTCGACGCCATCCAGCGCGGCGAGGACCGGCAGAAGTTCAAGGACATCGTCGCCAAGGTCGGCGGCGAGTCCGCGCGCTCCCGTGTCTGCTACACGATGGACGAGGTCCGCGACACCGTCGCTGAACTGGGCTTCCCCGTCGTGGTGCGGCCGTCGTTCACGATGGGCGGCCTCGGCTCCGGCATGGCCTACGACGACGAGGACCTGACGCGGATCGCCGGCGGCGGTCTCGCCGCGTCACCCACGGCCAACGTGCTGATCGAGGAGTCGATCCTCGGGTGGAAGGAATACGAGCTCGAGCTGATGCGCGACGGCCGCGACAACGTCGTGATCGTGTGCTCGATCGAGAACGTCGACCCCGTCGGCGTGCACACCGGCGACTCGATCACCGTCGCCCCCGCCATGACGCTCACGGACCGTGAGTACCAGGCGATGCGCGACCTCTCGATCGACATTCTCCGCGAGGTCGGCGTCGACACCGGCGGCTGCAACATCCAGTTCGCCATGGATCCCACCGACGGACGCCTCGTCGTCATCGAGATGAACCCGCGCGTGTCGCGGTCCAGTGCACTCGCCTCCAAGGCGACCGGCTTCCCGATCGCGAAGATCGCCGCGAAGCTCGCGATCGGCTACACGCTGGACGAGATCGTCAACGACATCACCAAGGAAACCCCGGCGTGCTTCGAGCCGACCCTCGACTACGTCGTCGTCAAGGCGCCGCGGTTCGCGTTCGAGAAGTTCCCCGGCGCCGACGACACCCTCACCACGACGATGAAGTCGGTCGGTGAGGCCATGTCGATCGGCCGCAACTTCACCGAGGCGTTCGGCAAGGTGCTGCGCTCGCTGGAGACCAAGCGGGCCGGGTACTGGACCGGACCCGACGTGGAGGCCACCGACCTGGACAGCCTCCTGGCGGAACTGAGCATCCCCCGCGACGGCCGCGTGTACGGCCTCGAGAAGGCGTTCGCTCTCGGCGCCACCGTCGAGCAGCTGTTCGACGCCACGAAGATCGACCCGTGGTTCCTCGACCAGATCCTGCAGATCCACGAGCTCGGCGACACGCTGCGCGAGGCGCCCGAGGTGACCGAGCGGGTACTGCGCCGCGCCAAGCACCACGGCCTGTCGGATCGGCAGATCGCGGCCCTGCGCCCCGAGATCGGCGGCGAGGACGCCGTCCGGGCGCTGCGTGAGCAGTGGAACGTCCACCCCGTGTACAAGACGGTCGACACCTGCGCCGCCGAGTTCGAGGCGAAGACGCCGTACCACTACTCCACGTACGAACTCGACCCGGCGGCCGAGTCCGAGGTGGCCCCGCAGACCGAGCGTCCGAAGGTCCTGATCCTCGGTTCCGGACCGAACCGCATCGGTCAGGGCATCGAGTTCGACTACTCCTGCGTCCACGCCGCACTGACGCTGTCGGAGGCCGGCTACGAGACGGTGATGGTCAACTGCAACCCGGAGACCGTCTCCACCGACTACGACACCGCCGACCGCCTGTACTTCGAGCCGCTCACGTTCGAGGACGTGCTCGAGGTGTACCGGGCCGAGACGCTGTCGGGCACCGTCGCCGGCGTGATCGTGCAGCTCGGCGGACAGACCCCGCTGGGTCTGGCGAAGCGGCTGAAGGCCGCGGGCGTGCCGATCGTCGGCACCAGCCCGGAGGCGATCGACCTCGCGGAGGATCGCGGCGAGTTCGGCAAGGTGCTGGTCGAGGCCGGTCTGCCCGCTCCCAAGTTCGGTACCGCCACCACGTTCGCCGCGGCCCGCGAGATCGCGGCAGGCATCGGGTACCCGGTGCTGGTGCGCCCGTCGTACGTCCTCGGTGGCCGCGGCATGGAAATCGTCTACGACGAGGCGTCGCTGGAGAGCTACATCTCCCGCGCCACCGAGATCTCCGACGATCGGCCCGTCCTGGTCGACCGGTTCCTGGAAGACGCCATCGAGATCGACGTCGACGCGCTCTGCGACGGCTCCGAGGTGTACCTCGGCGGTGTGATGGAGCACATCGAGGAGGCCGGCATCCACTCGGGCGACTCGGCCTGTGCGTTGCCGCCGATCACCCTCGGCCGCGCCGACCTCGAGAACGTCCGCCGCTCCACGGAGGCGCTCGCCAAGGGCATCGGCGTCAAGGGCCTGCTCAACGTCCAGTACGCCCTGAAGGACGACATCCTCTACGTCCTCGAGGCCAACCCCCGCGCCAGCCGCACCGTGCCGTTCGTGTCGAAGGCGACGGCGGTGCAGCTCGCCAAGGCGTGCGCTCGTGTCATGCTGGGCGAGTCCATCGCCGATCTGCGTGCGAGCGGTGTGCTCCCGGCCACCGGCGACGGCGGCTCGACCCCGGCGGACGCACCCGTCGCCGTCAAGGAGGCCGTGCTGCCGTTCAACCGGTTCCGGCGCGCCGACGGCACCGGCATCGACACCCTGCTGAGCCCGGAGATGAAGTCGACCGGCGAGGTCATGGGCATCGACGCCGACTTCGGCACCGCGTTCGCGAAGAGCCAGACGGCCGCGTACGGCTCGCTGCCCACGTCGGGGTCAGTGTTCGTCTCCGTCGCCAACAAGGACAAGCGATCGCTGATCTTCCCGGTCAAGCGGCTCGCCGACCTGGGTTTCCGGATCCTGGCCACCGAGGGCACCGCGGCGGTTCTCCGCCGGAACGGGATCACCTGCCAGGAGGTGCACAAGCACTCCGGCGAGAAGCTGGAGGAGGGTGAGCGCACCATCGTCGAGATGATCCGCGACGGCGAGGTCGACATGGTGATCAACACGCCGTACGGCAACTCCGGACCGCGCGTCGACGGTTACGAGATCCGCAGCGCGGCCGTCGCCATGAACATCCCGTGCGTCACCACCGTGCAGGGTGCGTCCGCCGCGGTGCAGGGCATCGAGGCCGCGATTCGCGGCGACATCGGTGTCCAGTCGCTCCAGGCGCTGCACGAGCGGCTGCGGTCGCCCGCCGTCGTCGTGGCTCCCGCGAGCGGTTCCGCGTCGTCGTGAGCGGACACCATCACCACCACTCCTGGGTGCATCGGCTGACATCGGCGGTCGAGCACCGGGGGCGGTTGTGCGTCGGGATCGATCCGCATCCGGGACTGCTCGAGGCGTGGGGGCTGCCCGTCTCCGCCGAGGGGCTGGAGACGTTCGCGGAGATCTGCGTGGAGGCCTTCGTCGGTGAGGTGGCCGTCGTGAAGCCTCAGGTGGCGTTCTTCGAAGCGTACGGCTCCGCCGGGTACGCGGTGCTCGAACGCACCATTTCGGTCCTCCGAGAGGCAGGGACGCTCGTCGTCGCCGATGCCAAGCGCGGGGACATCGGGTCGACTATGGCGGCGTACGCGCAGTCCTGGCTGGGTGCGGAGTCGGCCCTGTCCTCCGATGCGGTGACGGTGTCGCCGTATCTGGGATTCGGTGCGCTCGACCCGGCGCTGTCGCTGGCGGCGGAGCAGGGCCGCGGGCTCTTCGTGCTGGCCCGGACGTCCAATCCCGAGGGCGGCGACCTGCAGGCGGCGCAGACCGCCGGGGGAGCGTCCGTGGCCCAGTCCGTGGTGGACGCGGCGGTCCGGCACAACGACGCGCAACCCGGTCTGGTGGGTCTGGTGGTGGGCGCGACACGCGGACACGGCCTGGATTTGTCGAATTTTTCCGGACCGATTCTCGCGCCCGGTCTCGGCGCCCAGGGCGCGACTCCCGGTGACCTCGCCGACATTTTTCCCGATTCTCGAAAACTGTTGTTGCCGAACAGTTCTCGCGGTGTTCTCCGTGCCGGACCGTCGGTGACGGCACTGCGTGAGGCGGCCGTGAAGGTCCGCGACGAGATCGAGTCCGCACTCTCATAGCCCACCCGAATCCGGCTCTGACCTCGGGGGGTGGGTTCGCAATCGGCGCCGGGCGTGAGTACGGTCGCTATCGCTGCTGGTTATCCAGTGGTTTGGACTATTTGCCAACGACGAGACGGAGGAACCGTGGCCCTTCCCCAGTTGACTGATGAGCAGCGCGCTGCTGCTTTGGAGAAGGCAGCTGCTGCCCGCAAGGCCAGGGCTGAGCTCAAGGAGCGCCTGAAGCGTGGTGGCACCGACCTCAAGCAGGTTCTCAAGGACGCCGAGGACGACGAGATCCTGGGCAAGATGAAGGTGTCGGCACTGCTCGAGGCGCTGCCCAAGGTGGGCAAGGTCAAGGCGCAGGAGATCATGACCGAGCTGGAGATCGCTCCGACCCGTCGCCTCCGTGGCCTCGGCGATCGGCAGCGGAAGGCTCTGCTCGCCAGGTTCGACTTCGAGGCCTGAGCACGACAGTGGTAGCTGACGCACAAGTGTCAGAGAGCGAGACCGCAGTGCGGAGGGGTCGGCTGGTAGTTCTGGCCGGCCCCTCGGCCGTCGGTAAGTCCAGCGTGGTGCGACTCCTGCGTGAACGGATGCCGGAGCTCGTCTTCAGCGTGTCCGCGACGACGCGCGACCCACGCCCGGGCGAGGTGGACGGCAAGGACTACCGGTTCACCTCTCGCGACGAGTTCGAGCGGATGATCGAATCCGGTGAGCTGCTCGAATGGGCCGAGATCCACGGCGGACTCCAGCTGTCGGGAACCCCGGCCGCACCCGTACGCCGGGCCATCGAGCAGGGCAAACCGGTGCTGGTCGAGGTCGATCTCGCCGGTGCGCGGGCCGTCCGCGCCGCGATGCCGGAGGCTCTGCTCGTCTTCATGGCGCCCCCGAGCTGGGACGTGCTGGTCGAGAGATTGACCGGCCGGGGCACCGAATCCGCCGAGGTGGTGGAGCGGCGTCTCGCGACCGCGAGAGTCGAGCTGGAGGCGCAGGACGAGTTCGACGAGGTCATCGTGAACGAGGATGTCAGCCGATCGTGCGACGAGTTGGTATCCTTGTTGGTTGGACGACCGGAACAGTCCGAGTCGACCCACTAGATCTCACATCAACTAGCCAGAACTATTTCAGGAGATACCGAGTGAGCAGCACCCCCGCAGTAGCGTCCGCAACTCCCAGCCACGGCGCCCTGCCGGCTTACGACACCCCGCTCGGCATCACCAATCCTCCGATCGACGAGCTTCTCGCCCGCACGTCGTCGAAGTACGCGCTGGTGATCTACGCGGCCAAGCGTGCGCGTCAGATCAACGATTACTACAACCAGCTCGGTGACGGCATCCTCGAGTACGTCGGCCCCCTCGTCGAGCCGGGCCTGCAGGAGAAGCCGCTGTCGATCGCGCTGCGTGAGATCCACTCCGATCTTCTCGAGCACACCGAAGGCGAGTGAGCGGAGGATCTGCCGTGCCTGAACAGGCAGCGGGCCCGGCCACCGGGCACGTGACGGATTCACCGGAACCGGTTCTGGCGGGGGCAGCCCGCAAGCGGATCGTCGTCGGTGTCGGCGGCGGCATCGCCGCGTACAAGAGCTGTGCCGTCATCCGGGCCTTCACGGAGGCCGGTCACCACGTGCGGGTCATCCCGACGGAGTCCGCGCTCGAGTTCGTCGGCAAGGCGACGTTCGAGGCGCTGTCGGGCAACCCCGTGCACACGGGTGTGTTCACCGACGTTCCGCAGGTTCCGCACGTCCGTCTCGGGCAGGAAGCGGACCTCGTCGTCATCGCGCCCGCCACCGCCGACCTCATGGCGCGGGCCGTGGCGGGACGCGCGGACGACCTCCTCACCGCGACGCTGCTCACCGCACGATGTCCCGTGGTGTTCGCTCCCGCGATGCACACGGAGATGTGGGAGCACCCGGCCACCGTCGCCAACGTCGCCACGCTGCGCGCACGCGGCGTCACCGTCATCGAACCCGCATCCGGCCGCCTCACCGGCAAGGACACCGGCGCCGGCCGGCTGCCGGAACCCGACGAGATCGTCGGGTTGGCGTCGTTGCTGGTGGAGCGTCCCGACGCGCTGCCCCGTGATCTCGAGGGCCGGCGGGTCCTCGTGTCCGCGGGCGGCACCCGCGAACCGCTCGATCCGGTGCGGTTCCTCGGTAACCGCAGTTCGGGCAAGCAGGGATATGCCATCGCCCGGCTCGCCGTGCAGCGCGGGGCCGAGGTCACCCTCGTCTCCGGCTACACCGCCGGCCTCGCCGACCCGGCCGCCGTCGACATGGTGCACGTCCGCACGGCGGAAGACATGCGGGTCGCGGTCGCCAAGCACGCGCCCGGATTCGACGCCGTGATCATGGCCGCGGCGGTGGCCGACTTCCGGCCGTCGACGACGGTGGCGAGCAAGATCAAGAAGGGTGCGGGCGAGCCCGACTCGATCGCACTCACCAAGAACGAGGACATCCTCGCCGGGCTGGTGCAGTCCCGGCGGGACGGCGAGATCCCGTCCAAGACCGTGATCGTCGGATTCGCGGCCGAGACGGGCGACGCCGATGGCGACGTCCTCACCTACGCACGGGCCAAGCTCGCGCGTAAGGGCTGCGACCTCCTCGTCGTCAACGCGGTCGGCGAGGGCAAGGCGTTCGAGGTCGACCACAACGACGGGTGGCTGCTCGGAGCCGACGGTTCAGAGTCCGCGCTCGAGCACGGATCGAAGGCGTTGATGGCCAGCCGGGTACTCGACGCCGTCGACCAGCTGTTCCGAACACTCTGACGGCACATCCGGCAGAGTTTCGGTGATTCGAAAGGTGTCACTCCCGCCGGGGTGGCGCTAGGGTCGTTCGCGGTATTACGCAGCTAAGCTGTTTTCACGTGCTGTTCAGGACAACTGTCGAGAGGGAATTCTGTGAGCCAGTCCGGTAGTCGGCTATTCACCAGTGAGTCTGTGACCGAGGGGCACCCGGACAAGATTTGTGATGCGATCAGCGACTCCATCCTCGACGCGCTCCTCACCGACGACCCGCGCGCCCGCGTCGCCGTCGAGACCCTGGTGACCACCGGACAGGTCCACGTCGCCGGTGAGGTCACGACCACCGCCTACGCCGACATCCCCAAGATCGTGCGCGACACCGTGCTCGAGATCGGGTACGACTCCTCGGCCAAGGGATTCGACGGCAACTCCTGCGGCGTCAACGTCGCGATCGGTGCACAGTCCCCGGAGATCGCCCAGGGCGTCGACCACTCGCACGAGGTCCGCACCGGCGAACTGAGCGACGACGAGATCGACCGTCAGGGCGCCGGCGACCAGGGACTGATGTTCGGGTTCGCGACCACCGACACCCCGGAACTGATGCCGCTGCCGATCGCGCTGGCGCACCGCCTGTCGCGGCGTCTCACCGAGGTCCGCAAGTCCGGTGTCCTGCCGTACCTGCGCCCGGACGGCAAGACCCAGGTCACCATCGAATACGACGGTGACAAGGCGGTTCGCCTCGACACCGTGGTCATCTCGACGCAGCACGCCGCCGACATCGACCTCGACAACCTGCTCACCCCGGATCTGCGGGAGAAGGTTCTCGGATCGGTTCTCGCCGAGATCGACATGCCCGAACTCGACGTCTCGGACATCCGTCTGCTCGTCAACCCCACCGGCAAGTTCGTGCTCGGCGGCCCGATGGGTGACGCCGGCCTGACGGGTCGCAAGATCATCGTCGACACCTACGGCGGCATGGCCCGCCACGGCGGCGGCGCGTTCTCCGGCAAGGACCCCTCGAAGGTCGACCGGTCGGCGGCCTACGCCATGCGCTGGGTGGCCAAGAACGCGGTCGCGGCGGGCCTCGCGGACCGGATCGAGGTTCAGGTGGCGTACGCGATCGGCAAGGCGGCGCCGGTGGGTCTGTTCGTCGAGACGTTCGGTACCGAGAAGACGGATCCGGCGCGGATCCAGCAGGCCATCACCGAAACGTTCGACCTGCGGCCCGGCGCCATCATCCGCGACCTCGACCTGCTGCGTCCGATCTACGCGCAGACCGCGGCCTACGGCCACTTCGGTCGCACCGACATCGACCTCCCGTGGGAGAGCATCGACCGGGCGGAGAAGCTGCGGGCAGCCGCAGGCCTCTGATCGGTAGTCACGGCGCGGCGGGCGCCGCTCCGGTAGGGGCCGTCGCGTGAGCGCGGAAAAGGTTGCGGCAGAAGTAGATCCGGTTGCCCGGGTGCTGCCGCTGCTTCCGCTTGCCCACCTCGACCGCGAATTCGACTACCTGGTTCCGCAGGACCTCGACGAGCAGGCGCGGCCCGGGGTCCGGGTGCGCATCCGGTTCGCCGGGCGTCTCGTGGACGGGTTCGTCGTCTCCCGGAACGCGACGAGCGACCATCAGGGCCGTTTCGGCTGGCTCGAACGGGTGATCTCGCCCGAGCGGGTCCTGACCGAGGAGATCACCCGGGTGGTCGACCTCGTCGCCGGCCGATACGCCGGAACCCGCGCGGACGTCCTGCGGCTCGCGATCCCGCCGAGGCACGCGCGGGCGGAGTCCGAGGCCGCGTCCGAACCCCCCGAGGTGCCGGATACCGCAATCGAGACCGAGGCGTGGGACCGGTACGTGCACGGCGGCGCATTCCTGACCGCACTGTCGGGGGAGCGTGCCCCGCGCGCGGTCTGGCAGGCGCTCCCCGGCGAGGACTGGCCTGCGCGTCTCGCGGAACTGTCGGGGCTCGTTGCCGCAACCGGGGCGAGCACCGTCGTCGTCGTGCCCGATCAGCGTGATCTCGACCGTGTGGTCGCGGCGGTGGAAAAGCTCCTGGGCAAGGACGCGGTCGTCGGACTCGCCGCCGGTCTCGGTCCGGCGCTGCGGTACCGGCGTTGGCTGGCTGCGCTGCGCGGGACGGCCAAGGTCGTCGTCGGGACCCGGAGTTCGGTGTTCGCGCCGACTCCGCGCACCGGGCTGATCGTGGTCTGGGACGACGGGGACGACAACCATTCCGAGCCGCGCGCACCCTATCCGCACGCCCGCGAGGTGGCGCTGCTCCGCGCGTACGCCAGTGGCTGCGCGGTGGTGCTGGCCGGACACGCGCGCACCGCGGAGGCGCAGGCCCTGGTCGATTCGGGGTGGGCGCACGACCTCGTGGCCTCCCGGGACTCGGTGCGGGCGGCCGCCCCGAAGATCACCGCACTCGCGGACAGTGACCACGCCCTGGCCCGCGATCCCGGTGCACGCGCCGCCCGGTTGCCCGCGATCGCGTTCGCGGCTGCCCGGGAGGCGCTCGGCGCCGGCCGGGGAGTGCTCGTCCAGGTGCCCCGGCGCGGCTACGTGCCCAGCCTCGCGTGCGGCAAGTGCCGGGCGCCCGCGCGATGCCGGCGATGCAACGGACCTCTCGCGCTGCCGTCCGCGGCCGGCCCGGACGGGGCGGGGACCCCCGCGTGCCGATGGTGTGGCGTCGCCGACGCCGCACACCGCTGCCACGCGTGTGGAGCGAAGGCGCTGCGGGCCGTCGTGGTCGGTGCCGGACGGACCGCCGAGGAACTGGGTCGCGCGTTTCCCGGGGTTGCCGTCCGGATGTCGGGGGGCACGGACGTCGTGGACGAGGTGAAGCAGGGTCCCACCCTCGTGGTGTCGACGGTCGGGGCCGAACCGGTGATGCCGGGCGGCTACGGCGCGGCGTTGCTGCTCGACGGCTGGGCGCTGCTGGGCCGTCCCGACCTGCGCGCCGCGGAGGAGACGCTGCGGCGATGGATGACGGCATCGTCACTCGTGCGGCCGTTCGCCGAGGGCGGTCAGGTGGTCGTGGTCGCCGATTCGGGGATTCCGACCGTGCAGGCGCTGGTTCGCTGGGATCCGGTCGGTCACGCCCGTGCGCAGTACGAGGAGCGGGCGGAAGTCGGATTTCCGCCCGCCATCCACCTTGCGGCGATCGACGGCAGTGCGAAGGCGATCGCCGACCTCCTGGACCTCGCCGATCTGCCGGCGAATGCGGAATTGCTCGGCCCGGTCCAGTTGCCTGCGGGGGAGCGGCTGCCGTTCTCCGGCGACGCGCCCGAGCCGGCGGACACGGAGCGCATGCTGATCCGGGTGCCGCGGGGCGAGGGGAAACCACTGGCCAAAGCGCTCGGAGAGGCGCAGTCGGTGCGCAGTGCGCGCAAGGACTCGCAGCCTGCCCGGGTCCAGATCGACCCCATTCGGATCGGCTAGCTCCACCCCGGGGGTGACAAAAGGAATGGCAAGGAGGTTATGCATTCCCTGCCACTCTCAACATATAACGCACCGGGGGCCTTGCGGCAAGACCCGGGTCGTGCCGCAGAATCTCCCACCGAAGTCAGGACCAGCGGAAATCAGTATTCGCGGCATACGTGTGGGGGTTTCATGATCGACGTGATCGTTGCAGGCAGCGGACCGACCGGGCTGATGCTGGCCTGCGAGTTGCGGTTGCACGGCGTGCAGGTGCTCGTGGTGGAGAAGGAGGCGGAGCCGACGAGGGTTGTCCGTTCGCTGGGCCTGCACGCGCGCAGCATCGAGATGATGGACCAGCGCGGTCTGCTGGAGCGGTTCCTCGCGCTCGGTACGCAGTACCCGCTCGGTGGCTTCTTCGCCGGCATCAGAAAGCCGGCACCCGAGCGGCTGGACACCGCACATCCGTACGTTCTCGGCATCCCGCAGACCACCACCGAGCGACTGTTGACCGAGCACGCCACCGAAGTCGGCGTCGAGATACGGCGCGGCTGCGAACTGGTCGGCCTGAATCAGGACGAACACGGGGTGACCGCCCTGCTGGCCGACGGCACCCAGCTGCGCTCGCGCTATCTCGTCGGCTGCGACGGCGGCCGCAGCACGGTGCGGAAGCTGCTCGGCGTCGATTTCCCCGGCGAGCCCAGCAGAGTCGACACACTGCTGGGCGAGGTGGAGCTGACCGCGCCGCAGGAGACGCTGGACGCCGTGGTGGCCGAGGTCCGCAAGACCCAGCTCCGGTTCGGCGCCATGCCGCTCGAGGACGGGGTGTACCGCATCGGCGTCCCCGCCGCAGGGGTGGCCGAGGACCGCACGGTCGCGCCGACCCTGGACGAGTTGAAGCAGCAGCTGCGGGCAACCGCGGGCACCGACTTCGGCGTGCACTCGCCGCGGTGGCTGTCCCGCTTCGGCGACGCCACCCGGCAGGCCGAGCGGTACCGGGTCGGCCGGGTGCTGCTGGCCGGCGACGCGGCGCACATCCACCCGCCGGTCGGCGGTCAGGGGCTGAACCTCGGTATCCAGGATGCGTTCAACCTCGGTTGGAAACTGGCAGCCGAGGTCGGTGGCTGGGCGCCGGAGGGGCTGTTGGACAGCTACCACACCGAACGGCACCCGGTCGCCGCCGACGTGCTGACCAATACCCGCGCCCAGATGGAGCTGATGTCCCTCGATCCGGGGCCCCAGGCGGTGCGCCGGCTGGTGTCGGAATTGATGGATTTCGAGAACGTGAACCGGTACCTGACCGAGAAGATCATCGCGCTCGGGGTCCGCTACGACTTCGGCGAGGGGCATGAACTGCTCGGCCGGCGCCTACGGGACGTGGGGCTGAAGCGGGGACGACTCTACGAGCTGATGCACGACGGTCGCGGCTTACTGCTCGACCAGACCGGCCGGCTGTCGGTGACGGGCTGGGCGGACCGGGTCGACCACGTCGTCGACGTCAGCGAGGAACTCGACGTGCCCGCAGCGCTGCTGCGACCGGACGGGCATGTGGCGTGGGTCGGTGACGACCAGCAGGATCTGGTCGGCCGGCTGCACGAGTGGTTCGGCGCCGCCGCCGACTGAGCGCGAACGCCTCCGGACTCGGCCGGCGCAGCGCCCGCGAGTCCGGGGGCGACTTGACCACCGTCACAGAAAAGGACCTTGCCGAGTGTCTATTGCCGATATATCGTTGATGCATCAGCGATACAGAAGGAGGCTGATGATGGAAAACTTCCATTTCGAACACAGAGGTCCCCGACGGGACCGATTCGCGCGCGAGCGGACGGGACGGCCCGAGGGCCCCCACCGTCACGGACACCGGCGAGGCCGCTTCGGGCCCGAGGGTGATCCCGGGTTCGGCCCGGGAATGCACTTCGGCCGCGGACGCGGACGGGGTGGCAGGGGACGGCGCGGCGATGTCCGCTCCGCGATCCTGCTGCTGCTCACCGAGGAGCCGATGCACGGCTACGAGTTGATTCAGCAGATCGTCGAACGCAGCGACGGGGTGTGGAAGCCCAGTCCGGGTTCGATCTACCCCGCGCTGTCACAACTCGAGGACGAGGGTCTGGTACTGATCGAAAAGGTGGCGGGCCGCAAGACCGCACGCCTGACGGACGAGGGCAAGGCCTTCGTCGAAGCGAACAAGACCGAACTCGGCACCCCGTGGGACGACGTGCGGGAGAGTGTCGGCAGGCCCGCCGAGGACCTGCGGGGCCTGATCGGGCTGCTGATGGGTGCCGCGGGGCAGGTCGCCGCCGTCGGTGACGACGAACAGGTTCGGCGTGCCGGCGAAATCCTCACCGAGGCGCGTCGCGCGATGTATCGCCTTCTCGCGGAAGACGATCAGAGCGAAGCCGGCAAGGCTGACACCGACTCGTAGGGCGTCGCGGTTCACCGCGGGCCCGCCGCCTCGACGCGACAGCGCGTGCACATTCTGGGAAGGTTCACAGAAATGTCACGGCGAAGTCGGGAGAGATCATGAGATTTCGGGGTGCCGGTGCGGTCGTCGCGGGTGTCGTCCTGCTGATGTCCGGCGCAGTGTCCACCGCCCATGCGGACGACTCCTCACCGCCCCAACCCGTCGTGCCCGCCACGGCCGGGCTTCCCCAGACCGGCCGTAGTGCCGCCGCCGCGTATGCGCACGAGCACCCGGGCAGCGCACCCGCGGGATCGAACGACTTCTCCTGCACACCTTCCCCGGACCACCCCGAGCCGGTGGTGCTCGCACACGGCACTGACGCCAGCGCCTACGCGGACTGGGCCGCCCTGTCGCCGATGCTCGCCGCGGACGGCTACTGCGTGTTCGCGCTCAACTACGGCGGAGCGCCGGGCGCCGATACGTACGGCACCGAGGACATCGTCGCGAGCGCGGAGGAGTTCGGCCGATTCGTCGACCGGGTCCGCGACGCGACCGGCGCCGACAAGGTCGACACGGTCGGGTACTCACAGGGTGCGAACGTCACGCGGTACTACGTCAACAAGCTCGGCGGCGCCCCGTTCGTCGACCACTGGGTCGGGCTGGCGTCGCCCAGCTACGGGGGAGTGATGTACGGCCTCGTTCCGATCGTCCAGGCGCTTCCCGGCGGACCGGACTTCGCCCGCACGGTGACATCGGTGGCCGTCAGCCAGCAGATGCAGGGCTCGCCGTTCATGAACGCCCTCAACGCGGGCGGTGACACCGTGCCCGGTGTCGCGTACACGACGATCGGGTCTCGGTACGACGAGATGATCCAGCCGTACACGAACATGGCGCTCCACGGCGCCGGGGCCGACAACATCCTGATCCAGGATCGATGCCCCCAGGACGGCACCGGACATTTCCAGGCGCCCTACGATCCGTTCGCGCTCGACCTCGTCCGGGCGGCGCTCGACCCGGACGCGGCTCCGCTGGCTCGTTGCGAGTTCGTCCCGGTCGGTGCGGGTATTCCGCAGGTGATTCTCGACAGCAACAGATAGACCCACACGAATGAGGCGGGGAGCCGTGCGCTGCACGACTCCCCGCCTCCGCGTGTGTGCGCTACTCCGCCAGTTTCGTGACCGCCTGCGCCCACAGGAAGTACTTGTTGGTGCCGAGGTCCTTCACGGTCTTGATGTCGAATGCGGCCGCGAGGTGTTCGGCGTCGGAATCGCTCACGCCCTGCAGGGCGGCGACGACAGTTCGCCGAGTGTTATGGCCCGGGGTCGACTCCCTAGACTGGTCGGCACATCGTCGATCAAAGGGGAGCTTTCTTCGTGAGTATCGTTTCGGCCCGCGCAGCGGTCCACCGTCCGTCGTGTGGGTCGCCGACGTGCGCATAGTCTTCGCCGGAACCCCCGAGCCCGCTGTTCCCTCGCTCGAACGCCTGATCCGTTCGCCGCGCCACGACGTCGTGGCGGTGATCACCCGCCCGGACGCGGTCGCAGGCCGCGGACGCAAGGTGGTCCGTTCACCGATCGGTGAACTCGCCGACTCCCACGGCATCGAGGTGCTGACTCCCGAGCGGCCCTCGGAGCCGGACTTCCTGGCGCGTCTCGCCGACCTCGCACCCGACTGCGCGCCCGTCGTCGCCTACGGGGCGCTGCTACCGCAGAAGGTCCTCGACATCCCGGCCCATGGCTGGGTGAACCTGCACTTCTCGCTGTTGCCGGCGTGGCGCGGGGCAGCCCCCGTGCAGGCCGCGATCGGTGCGGGCGACGACATGACCGGCGCGAGTGCGTTCCGGCTCGAGGCGGGAATGGACACCGGGCCGGTCTACGGGGTGGTCACCGAGAGGATCCGCGATACCGATACCGCCGGGGATCTGCTGGGGCGCCTGGCCGACAGCGGTGCGGTCCTCCTGGAGTCGGTTCTCGACGGGATCGAGGACGGCGCGATCACCGCGGTCCCGCAGTCGGCCGACGGAGTGTCGCACGCGCCCAAGGTGAGCGTCGAGGCGGCCCGGATCCGTTGGGACAGAACAGCTGCCGTGGTTGACCGGCACGTCCGCTCGGTGACCCCCGCGCCCGGCGCCTGGACCATGATCGGCGATCTGCGCGTCAAGGTCGGTCCGGTCACTCCGACGGAGGAGCGACTGGAGCCGGGAGAGATCTCGGTGACCAAGGCCGGATTCCTGATCGGCACGTCCACGGTGGCGGTGCGGCTCGACCGCATCCAGCCGCAGGGCAAGAAACAGATGGCCGCCCTGGACTGGGCGCGAGGCGCACGACTCGACGCGGAGGTACGGGCACAGTGAGCGAATCCAGAAGGCCTGCACGTCGCGGCCAGTCCGGCTCGGGGGCCCGCAACAACCGTCCCCGACAGGCCCGCCGGCCCGACGCGTCGCAGTCCGGTCTCGACCAGCCGCGGCTCGCCGCGAGGGACGTGCTGCGCGCCGTCCGGGAACGCGACGCCTACGCCAATCTCGTGCTGCCCGGGCTGCTGCGTGAGCGGCGCCTGGACGGACGTGACGCGGCCCTCGCCACGGAATTGGCCTACGGCGCCGCCCGCGCCCGTGGGCTCCTCGACGCCGTGATCGCCGACTGCGCCGGCAGGCCGATCGCCGAGATCGACGGACCGCTCCTCGACGTCCTCCAGCTGGGCGCCTACCAGCTGCTGCGCACCCGCGTCGCCCCGCACGCCGCCGTCGCCACCTCCGTCGATCTCGTGCGCGCGGAGGCCGGTCCGGGGAAGGCGGGCTTCGTCAACGCCGTGCTGCGCCGGGTGTCGGAGCGGTCCGAAGCGGAATGGGTGGAGCGCCTCGCCCCGGCCGACCCAGTGGGGCGGCTGGCGTTCGAGCACGCGCATCCCACGTGGATCGCGCAGGTGTTCGCCGACGCGCTCGGTGCCGACGCCGGCGAACTCGAGGACGTCCTCATCGCCGACGACGCCCGGCCGGTGGTGCATCTCGTCGCCCGCCCGGGGGAGATCTCGTCGGAGGAACTCGCGCTCGCCACCGGCGGCGAGGTGGGGCGCTACTCGCCGTACGCGGTCTATCTGGACGGCGGCGACCCGGGGCTGCTCGACGCCGTCCGTGAGGGGCTCGCCGGAGTGCAGGACGAGGGCAGTCAGCTCGTCGCCCGGGCGCTGTCGCTGGCACCCTTGGACGGTCCGGACGCGGGCCGCTGGCTCGACCTGTGCGCGGGCCCGGGTGGCAAGGCGGCCCTGCTCGGCGCCCTCGCCGGAATCGAGGGCGGACGCCTCGACGCCGTGGAGCCGGTGGAACACCGCGCGGACCTGATCCGCAAGACGACGAAGGAACTCCCGGTCGACGTGCACGTCGCCGACGGGCGGGATCCCGGGCTGGCGGGCGGGTACGACCGCATCCTGGTCGACGCGCCGTGCACCGGACTGGGTGCGTTGCGCCGACGTCCGGAGGCGCGGTGGCGCCGGCAGCCGTCGGACGTGGCGGGTCTCGCGAAACTGCAGCGCGAACTCCTGGCATCGGCCGTCGAGTTGGTTCGTCCGGGCGGCGTGATCCTCTACGCGACGTGTTCGCCGCACCTGTCCGAGACGGTGGCCGTGGTCGCGGACGCGGTGCGCCGCTACGGGCTCACGGCACTCGACACGCGTGAACTCGTTCCCGGTGTGCCGGGTCTGGGAGACGGTCCGGGCGTCCAGCTCTGGCCGCACCGGCACGGCACCGACGCGATGTTCATGGCCGCGTTGCGCAAGCCGTAGGGCGGGGGCGTCCCCACTACCTGGACATCTGCCCGACTCTCGGTAGAACCTGTTCCACTTTTCCGTGAAACGTGTTCTAATTCTTCTCGCGACAGAGACGTACGTCACGAAGCGAGTGGAGGACTTCAGATGAATCGGGTAGCGGGGAAGGTCGTTCTGATCACGGGAGCGGCGCGGGGTCAGGGGCGTAGTCATGCAGTGCATCTCGCCGACGAGGGCGCCGACATCATCGCCTTCGACCTCTGCGAGGACATCGCATCCAACGAATACCCGCTGGCGACCGAGGCCGACCTCGCGGAGACGGGACGGCTGGTCGAGAAGGCGGGGCGCCGGGTCGTCACCGCCAAGGTGGACGTGCGCGACCGCGCGGCCCTGCAACGCGAACTCGACGCCGCCGTCGCGACGCTGGGCCGGCTGGACGTCGTGGTCGCCAACGCCGGGATCGCGCCTCTCGGGAACGACGTGCCCGTCGAGGGATTCGTCGATGCGTTCGACGTCGACTTCGTCGGAGTGATCAACACCATCCACTCGGCCCTTCCGCACCTCGACGCCGGCGCCTCGATCATCGCGACGGGATCGGTGGCCGGGCTGGTCCCGCAGACCGGTCTGAATGGCCAGCAGGCCCTGCAGGGCCCGGGCGGCGACGGCTACGGTCTCGCCAAGAAGATGCTGTGGACGTACACCAACTCGCTCGCGCTCACCCTGGGCCCGAAGTCCATCCGCGTCAACGCGATCCATCCCACGAACTGCAACACGGACATGCTGCAGAGTCCGCCGATGTTCCGCACGTTCCGCCCCGACCTGGAGAACCCGACCGCCGAGGACGCGAAGGTCACGTTCCCGTTCATGCAGGCGATGCCCACCCCGTGGGTCGAGCCCGAGGACATCTCGCACGCGGTGGTGTTCCTGTCCTCCGACGAGTCCCGGTTCGTCACCGGTCAGCAGCTCCGGGTCGACGCGGGGGCGGGTCTCAAGCTCGGCGTCTGACGCCGATCCGATGAGGGTCCGGGCCGGTGTGCGGGCGCTGCCCGGGCCCTCGCCTTTCGCGTCAGGTCTGGTCGAACTGCTTACGCAGCTTCGCCGGTGCCTTGATTCGCCAGGCATCCTGCAGCAGTTCGGTCAGCTGCGGAACGTCGACGTTCTCGAGGTCGACGACGATCGAACCGTGACCGTCGTAGTGCGGAGTGGTATAGAACGGCGCGCCCTGGGCCAGCAGGGCCGCCTTCTCGTCGAGGTCGCACATCACCACCAGGCCCCCGTCCGACTCGGCCCGCAACCGGGCGAGCAGCTTGCCCGCCACCTTCAGAGCCGGGGTGCGATACGACGTGCTCTCCTGCACCTCCGGTAGTGACGCACCGATCGCCACGACGTCCGTCCAGGTCGGCATGAGCCCAGTATGGACCGCGGGACCCGGGCACGGCACGCGTACGACTAAACTGCGGCCCGTGGCAACCCCGATGATCGCACCGTCCATTCTGTCTGCAGATTTCGCGCGTCTCGCCGAGGAGGCGGACGCCGTCGCCGGTGCCGACTGGCTGCACGTCGACGTGATGGACGCACATTTCGTGCCCAACCTGACGCTCGGCCTTCCCGTCGTGCAGAGCCTGCTCGCGGCGACGGACATCCCGCTCGACTGCCATCTCATGATCGACGACCCCGGCCGCTGGGCGCCGCCCTACGCGGAGGCGGGCGCGCACAACGTCACCTTCCACGCGGAGGCGACCGACGACCCCCGGTCCGTGGCCCGGGACATCCGCGCCGCCGGCGCCAAGGCCGGTCTCAGCGTCAAGCCCGGCACGCCGATCGAGCCGTACCTCGAGATCCTGAAGGACTTCGACACGCTCCTCGTCATGAGCGTCGAGCCCGGCTTCGGTGGTCAGTCGTTCATCCCCGAGGTGCTGTCGAAGGCGAAGGCCGTCCGCCGGCTCGTCGACTCGGGTGAACTGAGACTGGTCGTGGAGATCGACGGCGGCATCAACGCCGACACCGTCGAGGCCGCTGCCGAGGCGGGCGTCGACTGCTTCGTCGCCGGGTCCGCCGTCTACGGCACGAGCGATCCCGCGGAGGCCGTGCGCGCCCTGCGCGCCAGCGCCGCCCAGGCGTCACCGCACCTGAGCCTGTCGCGGTAACGGCGCTCCGGTAGAACGTGAACTCCCACGTGCGGCACGATAATTCGGCGGCGGACCTCGACGCCGCGATGCAGATCGCCATCGGCGCCGCCGAGTCGGCGCGCGGATTCACCAGCCCCAATCCGGCGGTCGGCGCGGTGGTCCTCGACGCCGCGGGACGCATCGCCGGTGTCGGGATGACGCAGCCTCCCGGCGGTCCCCACGCAGAGGTCGTCGCACTGCGGGAGGCGGGGGACGCCGCCCGCGGCGGCACCGCCGTCGTCACACTGGAACCGTGCAACCACCACGGCCGGACCGGGCCGTGTTCGCAGGCGCTCCTCGATGCCGGTGTGGTCGCGGTGCACTACGCGGTGGGTGATCCGAACCCCGAGGCCGCGGGCGGCGCGGAAACCCTCGTCTCGGCGGGTGTCGACGTGACGTCCGGGCTGCGGGCCCAGGACGTCGAACGCGGCCCGCTCCGCGCGTGGCTGCACCGGCAGCGCACCGGACGGCCGCACGTGACCTGGAAGTACGCGGCCACACTGGACGGGCGCAGCGCCGCCGCCGACGGCACCAGCCAGTGGATCACCGGTCCCGAGGCGAGGGAACGCGTCCACGCCGACCGGGCGAAACTGGACGCGATCGTGGTCGGCACCGGGACGGTGCTCGCCGACGACCCGCGGCTGACCGCCCGGATGCCCGACGGATCGCTCGCGGCGCACCAGCCGGTGCGCGTCGTCGTCGGACTCGGCGACATCCCGGCCGACGCCCGGGTCCTCGACAACTCCGCGCCCACCCTGCTGCTGCGCACGCACGACGTGGACGAGGTCCTCGCCGCACTCGCCGAGTACACCGATGTGCTGCTCGAGGGCGGGCCCCGGCTGGCGGGCGCATTCCTCGCCGCGGGCCGCGTCGACCGCATCCAGGCGTACCTCGCCCCGCTGGTCCTCGGCGCCGGCCCGTCCGCGGTCGCGGAGGCGGGAGTGCACTCGATCGACGGCGCGCTGCGGTTCCGTCACGAGTCGGTCGAAACAATCGGCCCCGATCTGTTGTTGAGTCTGGTTCCAGCAGTGTCCGAAAACCCTGACAGCCACCGAACGTAGGAGAAGCCATAGTGTTCACCGGGATCGTCGAAGAGTTGGGTGAGGTCGTCGCCAAGGAGGAACTGGCCGACGCCGCACGGTTCACCGTCCGTGGTCCGGTCGTGACTTCCGACGCGTCACACGGGGATTCGATCGCGGTGAACGGTGTGTGCCTGACCGTCGTCGAGGTGCTGGCCGACGGCTCCTTCACGGCCGACGTCATGCAGGAGACGCTGAACCGGTCGAGCCTGCAGAAGATCGACGTGGGCAGCCGCGTCAACCTCGAGCGGGCCGCCGCCCTGAACAGCCGCCTCGGCGGCCACCTCGTCCAGGGCCACGTGGACGGCACCGGGCACATCATCAGCCGCAGCCCGTCCGAGAACTGGGAGGTCGTGCGCATCGCGCTGCCCGACGCCATCTCCCGGTACGTCGTGGAGAAGGGCTCGATCACGGTCGACGGTGTGTCGCTTACGGTCTCGGCTCTCGGCGGGGAACGCGGCGACGAGTACTTCGAGATCTCGCTCATCCCGACCACGCTGCAACTGACCACGCTCGGGGCGGCGTCCGTCGGGACGCCCGTCAACCTCGAGGTCGACGTGATCGCGAAGTACGTGGAGCGGCTGCAAGCGGCCGGCCGCTGAGTCGTACTGTTGAGGAGCATCCCACGGATGCATCCGTTGTATTCGAAGATGCCTAAGTCAAGACTTTGGAGACCGAGCACGTGACCAGGTTCGACAGTATCGAGCGCGCCGTTGCGGACATCGCCGCAGGCAAGGCAGTCGTCGTCGTCGACGACGAGGACCGCGAGAACGAGGGAGACCTCATCTTCGCCGCGGAGAAGGCCACCCCCGAGTTGGTTGCCTTCATGGTTCGATACACGTCCGGGTATCTCTGTGTGCCGCTCGACGGCGCCGATTGCGACCGCCTCGGCCTGCCCCCGATGTACGCCACCAACCAGGACAAGCACGGCACCGCGTACACCGTGACCGTCGACGCCCGGGAGGGCATCGGCACCGGCATCTCCGCGTCCGACCGCGCCGCCACCATGCGGTTGCTGGCCGACCCGTCCAGCGGCGCCCAGGACTTCACCCGGCCCGGCCACGTGGTGCCGCTGCGCGCCAAGGAGGGCGGCGTGCTGCGCCGTCCCGGCCACACCGAGGCCGCCGTCGACCTCGCCCGGATGGCGGACCTGCGGCCTGCGGGTGTGATCTGCGAGATCGTCAGCCAGAAGGACGAGGGCCACATGGCCCAGACCGACGAGCTTAGGGTCTTCGCCGACGACCACAACCTCGCCCTGATCTCGATCGCCGACCTCATCGCGTGGCGCCGCAAGCACGAGAAGCACGTGGAGCGGGTCGCGTCCGCGCGCATCCCCACCCGGCACGGCGAGTTCACGGCCGTCGGCTACCGGAGCATCTACGACGACGTCGAGCACGTGGCGCTGGTCCGCGGCGACCTGCCCGGACCGGACGGCGACGGTAGCGACGTGCTCGTGCGCGTGCACTCCGAATGCCTCACCGGCGACGTGTTCGGTTCGCTGCGCTGCGACTGCGGTCCCCAGCTCGACGCCGCCCTCGACATGGTCGCGCAGGAGGGCCGCGGTGTGGTCCTGTACATGCGCGGGCACGAGGGCCGGGGCATCGGGCTCATGCACAAGCTGCAGGCCTACCAGCTGCAGGACGCGGGTTCGGACACCGTCGACGCCAACCTCGAGCTGGGGCTGCCCGCCGACGCCCGCGACTACGGCATCGGCGCGCAGATCCTCGTGGATCTGGGCATCTCCTCGATGCGTCTGCTCACCAACAACCCGGCCAAGCGGGTCGGCCTCGACGGCTACGGCCTGCAGATCACCGAGCGGGTGTCGATGCCGCTGCGGGCGAACGCCGAGAACCTGACGTACCTGCGCACGAAGCGCGACCGCATGGGCCACGACCTGATCGGGCTCGACGACTTCGAAGCGGGAGAAATGCTGTGAGCGGTGAGGGATTGCCGGAGCTGCAACTCGGTGAGGCGGGCGACCTCCGGCTCGCCATCGTCGCCGGCAGCTGGCACGCCGAGATCTCCGAGGCGCTGATCGCCGGCGCGCAACGGGTGGCGGCCGAGGCGAACGTGAAGAACGTCACCCTGGTCCGGGTCGCCGGTGCCATCGAGCTTCCGGTGGTGGCGCAGGCCCTGGCCCGCACCCACGACGCCGTCGTCGCGCTCGGTGTCGTGATCCGCGGCGGGACGCCGCACTTCGAATACGTCTGCGACGCCGTGACGGCCGGTCTGACCCGGGTCTCGCTGGACGAGAGCACCCCGGTCGGGAACGGTGTGCTCACCACGGACACCGAGCAGCAGGCCGTCGACCGCAGTGGCCTGCCCGGCTCCGTCGAGGACAAGGGCGGTCAGGCGTGTGCGGCCGCGCTGGACACCGCTGTCACGTTGGCGCGACTGCGCCGCGCCGAGGAGTCGTTCGTATGATCCGGATCCATCCATGACCACTCCCGAATCCGAGTGGACACTCGTCGCGACGCCACGCAAGTCGCGTCGATACGCGATCGGTGTGGCGGTCCTTCTCGTCGTCGTGCATGTGACGTTCGCTATCCTGCTGCGCGGCGATTCGACGGGCGTGTACTTCCGGCTCGCCGACCAGCTGGCGTTCGCGGGCATCGGCTGCCTCCTTGCGGCAGCCGTCTTGCTGCTGACCCGGCCCCGGTTGCGGGTCGGGCCCCGCGGCATCGCCGTGCGCAACGTGCTCGGGGAGCGCATCGTCGACTGGGACCTGTACGAGGGGTTGTCCTTCCCGGACGGCGCGGCGTGGGCCCGGATCGAGCTGCCCGACGACGAATACCTGGCCGTGATGGCCATCCAGTCGAACGATCGCGAGTACGCCGTGGACGCCGTCGACCGCTTCCGCGCACTCGCGTCGGAGTACGCACCGTCCTGAACCGGGGGTCGTCCCTCCGTGACGTCGCGGATGCGGGGTTGGTCGGTGGCGCCGACTAACGTGGAGGGGTGCCCGATCCTTCGACATATCGCCCCGCGACCGGAACGATTCCGGTCGACCCGGGGGTGTACAAGTTCCGCGATCCGCACGGCCGGGTCATCTATGTCGGGAAGGCGAAGAGTCTTCGATCACGGCTGAATTCCTATTTCGCCGACGTCTCGACGCTGCACCCGCGCACCCGCCAGATGGTGACCACGGCCGGCAGCGTCGAGTGGACCGTGGTGAGCACCGAGGTCGAGGCCCTCCAGCTCGAGTACAACTGGATCAAGGAATTCGATCCCCGGTTCAACGTCCGTTACCGCGACGACAAGACGTACCCGGTTCTCGCGGTCACCCTGAACGAGGAGTACCCCCGGCTGTTCGTCTACCGCGGGCCCAGACGCAAGGGTGTCCGCTACTTCGGTCCCTACTCGCACGCGTGGGCCATCCGCGAAACCCTCGACCTGCTGCTGCGGGTGTTTCCCGCCCGCACCTGCTCGGCCGGGGTGTTCAAGCGTCACAACCAGATCGGCCGTCCCTGCCTGCTCGGCTACATCGACAAGTGCTCCGCGCCGTGCGTCGGACGGGTGTCCGCGGCCGAGCACCGCAAGATCGTCGAAGACTTCTGCGACTTCCTGTCGGGACGCACCGACAAGCTGGTCCGGCAGCTGGAGGCCCGGATGCAGGAGGCGTCGGAAGAACTCGACTTCGAGACGGCGGCGCGGCTGCGCGACGACGTGGGCGCGTTGCGGCGGGCGCTCGAGAAGCAGGCCGTCGTGCTCGGCGACGGCACCGACGCCGACGTCGCAGCCTTCGCGACCGACGAGCTCGAGGCCGCGGTGCAGGTGTTCCACGTCCGGGGTGGCCGCGTGCGCGGCCAGCGCGGTTGGGTGGTCGAGAAGGCCGGTGACGTCATCGACTGGGCCAGCGTCGATTCCGAGGCGGGATCGGACCTGCCGCTGCTCGTCGAGCAGTTCCTCACCCAGTTCTACGGTGAGCAGGCGGCGCTGTCGGGCGCGACCGACCAGGAGGCCGGCACCAGCGGCGTGCCGCGGGAGGTCCTGGTGCCCGTGCTGCCGCCCGACGCCGAACAGGTGCAGGAGTGGCTCAGCGGTCTCCGCGGATCCGCGGTCCGCCTCCGCGTGCCGCAGCGCGGCGACAAGAAGGCTCTCGCCGAGACCGTGCAGCGCAACGCGATGGAGGCGCTGCAACAGCACAAGCTGCGCCGCGCCGGCGACTTCACGTCGCGGTCGGCGGCCCTGCAGGGCATCCAGGAGGCCCTCGACCTGGATTCGGCGCCCCTGCGGATCGAATGCGTCGACATCAGCCACGTGCAGGGCACCGACGTGGTGGCCTCCCTCGTCGTCTTCGAGGACGGCCTGCCCCGCAAGTCCGACTACCGCCACTACGCGATCAAGGAGGCGGCGGGCGACGGCCGCTCCGACGACGTCGCCAGCATCGCCGAGGTCACCCGCCGGCGGTTCCTCCGGCACAACCGCGACGTCGGGGTGCTGCGTGCCGAAGCGGCCGGGGCGGACGCCGACCAGGTGTCGGGCGGGGACGCCGACCAGGTGTCGGGCGGGGACGGCGGCGACCTGGCCCCGGAGGCGGCGATCGATCCGCAGACCGGCAGGCCGCGGCGGTTCGCGTACCCACCGAACCTGTTCGTCGTGGACGGCGGAGCCCCGCAGGTGGCCGCGGCCTCGGCGGTCCTCGACGAACTGGGCATCACCGACGTCGCCGTGATCGGGCTGGCCAAACGGCTCGAGGAGGTGTGGGTGCCGGGGGAGGAGGACCCGGTCATTCTCCCGCGCACGAGCGAGTCGCTGTACCTGCTGCAGCGGGTACGCGACGAGGCGCACCGCTTCGCGATCACGTTCCACCGCAGCAAGCGGTCCCGCCGGATGACGGCGTCCGCACTCGACTCGGTCCGCGGCCTCGGCGAGACCCGGCGCAAGGCCCTGGTGACGCACTTCGGTTCCGTCGCCCGCCTCAAGCAGGCCTCCGTCGAGGAGATCACGGCGGTGCCGGGCATCGGAACGGCCACGGCGAAAGCGGTACTCACCGCTCTCGGGGCGGAGGAACCGTCTGCGGACGTCGCGGGAGTGGGGGATGATGAACCAGATCGGAACGGGCCGGGCACGGCAGAACGGAACGGCGCGGACATTCCCCGCGAACCGGTAGCACAGCACGGCCCGGCAGCACAGAGCGCTTCGCAACGGACAGGTGTCGAGTGAACGAGCAGCACGCGCAGAGTGACCGTCCATCCACGGTCCGGCCGATGGACTTCCTTCTCGTCACCGGGCTCTCCGGGGCGGGTCTGCAGACGGCGGCGAAGGTCCTCGAGGACCTCGGGTGGTACGTCGCGGACAATCTTCCCCCGGAACTGATTTCCCGGATGGTGGATCTGAGCCTGGAATCCGATTCGCGGCTCGAGCGGCTCGCCGTCGTCATCGACGTGCGCAGCCGGTTGTTCACCGGCGACCTCGGCTGGGTCCTCACCGAACTGGAGAGCAAACCCGTGCACACGCGGGTGCTGTACCTCGACGCGTCGGACGAGGTCCTGGTGCGCCGTTTCGAACAGGTGCGCCGAAGTCACCCGCTGTCGGGGGGAGGCGCCGAGGGCACCTTGTCGGAGGGCATCGCCGCCGAGCGCGATCAGCTCGCGAAGGTGAAGGCCGCCGCGGATCTGGTGATCGACACGTCGTCCCTGGCGGCGCACCAGTTGCGGCAGAAGATCGAGGACGCGTTCGGCGACGCCGAGAACCGGACCATGCAGGTAACAGTCCAGTCGTTCGGTTTCAAGTACGGTCTTCCGATGGACGCCGATCTCGTCTGCGACGTCCGCTTCCTGCCCAACCCGCACTGGATTCCGGAGTTGCGTCCGCACACCGGGCAGAGCGAGGACGTGCGGGACTACGTGTTGTCGCAGGACGGTGCCGAGGACTATCTGGCCACATATCACCACCTGCTGGATCTGACGATCGCGGGATATCGTCGGGAGGGGAAGCGCTACATGACCATCGCGGTGGGGTGCACCGGAGGGAAACATCGGAGTGTCGCGATGTCGGAGGCCTTGGCGAGCCGACTCGGAAAGGACTCCGGGCTGAACGTGCGTGTCGTCCATCGTGATCTGGGGCGCGAATGAGGCCGGTGCATCAGCCGCCTGCGATCGTCGCGCTCGGCGGGGGCCACGGGCTGTTCGCCACCCTCAGCGCCGCGCGCCGGCTCAGCCGTGACGTCACGGCCGTCGTCACCGTCGCGGACGACGGCGGCTCCTCGGGACGGCTGCGCGCCGAACTGGGTGTCATCCCGCCGGGGGACCTGCGGATGGCGCTCGCCGCACTCGCCGCGGACGACCCCGAGGTGCAGGGCTGGACGGACACCATCCAGCACCGCTTCGGCGGAATCGGTGCCCTCGCCGGCCACTCGGTGGGCAATCTCATCCTGGCCGGCCTCACCGAAGTGCTCGGCAACCCCGTCGCGGCGCTGGACGAACTCGCCCGGTTGCTGCGGATCAACGGGCGCGTGCTGCCGATGTCGCCGATCGCCCTGGACATCGAGGCCGACGTGCAGGGCCTCGAGGCGGACCCGCGGGTCAGCCGCTGCATCCGCGGTCAGGTCGCGGTCGCGACCACCCCCGGCAAGGTGCGGCGTGTGCGACTGCTGCCGGCGAATCCGCCCGCCTGCCCGGACGCGGTCCGGGCGATCGACGTCGCCGACATGGTCGTCCTCGGCCCGGGGTCGTGGTTCTCCAGCGTCATCCCGCACGTCCTCGTGCCGGAACTCCTCGACACGCTGATCGCCACCGCCGCGCGGAAGGTGCTGGTGCTCAACCTGGCTCCGGAGCCGGGCGAGACCGCAGGATTCTCCACCGAGCGTCATCTGCACGTACTGTCCCAACACGCACCCGAACTCACCGTCGACTTCGTCGTGGTCGATTCGGGTTCGGTTCCGCCGGGGCGCGAGCGCGAGCACCTCGCCCGCGCCGCCGGACAGTTCCAGGCACGCGTCGTGTACGCCGACGTGTCGGAGCACGGCACCCACACGCACCATGCAGGAAAACTTGCGTCCGTTCTCGAACAGCTCTGGAGCGACCCCGATGCGGGGTCTCGGGGGAGCGAAGTGGCCGAGACACCAGAGGAAAGGGAGAGCGCTTCGTGGCAATGACAGCAGAGGTCAAAGACGAACTCAGTCGTCTCGTCGTCACTCATGTGAGTTGCCGGAAGGCCGAGGTCTCGTCGCTGCTGCGGTTCGCCGGGGGATTGCACATCGTCGGCGGCCGGGTCGTGGTCGAGGCGGAAGTGGATCTGGGGTCCACAGCCCGCCGGTTGCGCCGCGAGATCTTCGACCTGTTCACCTACAGCGCCGACGTCCACGTCCTCAGTGCCGGCGGGCTGCGCAAGTCGTCCCGGTACATCGTGCGGGTCGCGAAGGAGGGCGAGGCCCTCGCCCGCCAGACCGGTCTCCTGGACCTGCGGGGACGCCCCGTGCGCGGGCTTCCAGCACAGGTGGTCGGTGGCAGCGTCGCCGACGCGGAAGCCGCGTGGCGCGGCGCGTTCCTGGCGCACGGTTCGCTGACCGAGCCGGGCCGGTCGTCGGCGCTCGAAGTCAGCTGCCCGGGCCCGGAGGCGGCGCTCGCGCTCGTCGGGGCGGCGCGCAGGCTGGGCATCTCCGCGAAGGCGCGTGAGGTCCGCGGCACCGACCGGGTGGTGATCCGCGACGGCGAGGCCATCGGCGCGCTGCTCACCCGGATGGGCGCCCAGGACACCCGCCTCGTGTGGGAGGAACGCCGCATGCGCCGGGAGGTCCGGGCCACCGCCAACCGGCTCGCCAACTTCGACGACGCCAACCTGCGCCGGTCCGCGCGGGCGGCCGTCGCGGCCGCGGCCCGCGTCGAACGGGCCCTCGACATCCTGGGTGACGAGGTGCCCGACCATCTGGCGGCGGCCGGTCACCTCCGGGTGGAGCACCGGCAGGCGTCCCTCGAGGAACTCGGCCAGCTCGCCGACCCGCCGATGACGAAGGACGCCGTCGCCGGCCGCATCCGGCGGTTGCTGTCCATGGCGGACCGCAAGGCCAAGGAAACCGGCATCCCCGACACCGAGTCGGCCGTCACCGCAGATCTTCTCGACGACGCCTGACCGTCGTCGGCGGTCGCCTCCCACCACCCCCACTCCCGGACGAACGGGACGCTCGTTGCGTCAGATCGGACGAGCGTCCCGTTCGTTCGGGTCGGGGCGGCCCGGGAAAGGGTGCCCGGAGGTGACTGCGCGCGCGCGTGCCGCGCGCACTAGGGTTAGAGCCACATCGACCGATGAAACCTCGCGCCGACCACCCGTCGGTGGTGTCGTAGCGGCGCGGGAGCAGAGCTGCACAACCAGAATCATGCGCAAAGGAGCAGATTGTGACTGTCCGGGTAGGCGTAAACGGTTTCGGCCGTATCGGACGTAACTTCTTCAGGGCGGTGGATGCGCAGAAGGCGCTCGGAACCACCGACATCGAGATTGTGGCGGTCAACGACCTCACGGACAACGCTACGCTGGCGCATCTCCTGAAGTACGACTCCATCCTGGGTCGTCTCCCGCACGACGTCTCGCTCGAGGGTGAAGACACCATCGTCGTCGGAAACCAGAAGATCAAGGCACTCGCCATCAAGGAAGGCCCCGCGGCGCTTCCCTGGGGTGACCTGGGCGTCGACGTCGTCGTCGAGTCCACCGGCATCTTCACCGACGCAGCCAAGGCGAAGGGCCACCTCGAGGCCGGCGCCAAGAAGGTCATCATCTCCGCCCCGGCCAAGGGCGAGGACATCACCATCGTGATGGGCGTCAACGACGACAAGTACGACGGCAGCCAGAACATCATCTCCAACGCCTCGTGCACCACCAACTGCCTCGGCCCCATCGCCAAGGTGCTCGACGACGAGTTCGGCATCGTCAAGGGCCTCATGACCACGGTCCACGCCTACACCCAGGACCAGAACCTGCAGGACGGCCCGCACAGCGACCTGCGCCGCGCCCGCGCCGCCGCGCTGAACGTGGTCCCCACCGGCACCGGTGCCGCCAAGGCCATCGGCCTGGTCCTCCCGCAGCTGCTCGGCAAGCTGGACGGCTACGCGCTGCGTGTCC
The DNA here is from genome assembly GCF_048381435.1 of Rhodococcus mengyinensis. Taxonomy (NCBI): domain Bacteria; kingdom Bacillati; phylum Actinomycetota; class Actinomycetes; order Mycobacteriales; family Nocardiaceae; genus Rhodococcus; species Rhodococcus mengyinensis. The sequence goes on from NZ_JBLWIT010000133.1 coordinate 90,382, forward strand.
CGATCCCCACGGGCTCGGTCACCGACCTCACCGCGAACCTGAAGAAGTCGGCCAGCGTCGAGGACATCAACGCCGCGATGAAGGCTGCCGCCGAGGGACCGCTCAAGGGCATCCTGAAGTACACGGACGCCCCGATCGTGTCGTCGGACATCGTCACCGACCCGCACAGCTCGATCTTCGACTCCGGCCTCACCAAGGTCATCGACGATCAGGCCAAGATCGTGTCCTGGTACGACAACGAGTGGGGTTACTCCAACCGTCTGGCCGACCTCATCGGTCTCGTCGCCAAGTCTCTCTGAGCAAAGGTTCGGTAACAGTGGCAGTTCAGACTCTCGACGACCTGCTGAGCGCTGGGGTCGAGGGGCGCGCCGTGCTGGTGCGCTCCGACCTCAACGTTCCGCTCGACGGTGACCGGATCACCGATCCCGGACGCATCATCGCTTCCGCGCCGACGCTGAAAGCGTTGGCGGAGGCGGGCGCCAAGGTCATCGTCACCGCCCATCTGGGTCGCCCCAAGGGCGAGCCCGACCCGCAGTACTCCCTCGCACCGGTGGCGGTGAAGCTCGCCGAGGTACTGGGACGCAACGTCCAGCTCGCCGGCGACGTCGTCGGGCAGGACGCTCTGGCACGTGCCGAGGGGCTCACGGACGGCGACGTTCTCCTGCTGGAGAACATCCGCTTCGATCCGCGGGAGACCAGCAAGGACGAGGCCGAGCGGACGAAGCTCGCCAAGGCCCTGGTCGAACTCGTCGGCGACGACGGCGCGTTCGTGTCCGACGGATTCGGTGTCGTCCACCGCGCGCAGGCGTCGGTGTACGAGGTGGCCAAGCTGCTCCCGCATTACGCGGGCAGGCTCGTCGAATCCGAGATCAAGGTGCTCGGCAAGCTCACCGAGGAGCCCGAGCGGCCGTACGCGGTCGTGCTGGGTGGGTCCAAGGTGTCGGACAAGCTCGCGGTGATCGAGGCGCTGGCCCCCAAGGTCGACACCCTCGTCATCGGTGGCGGCATGTACTACACGTTCCTGGCGGCGCAGGGCGTGTCGGTCGGCAACTCGCTGTGCGAGGAGTCGATGATCGACACATGCAAGGCGCTGCTCGAGCAGTACGCCGACGTGATCCACATCCCGCAGGACGTGGTCATCGCCGATTCGTTCTCGGCGGACGCCGAGTCGAAGATCGTTTCGGTGCTCGAGATCCCGGACGGCTGGATGGGCCTCGACATCGGACCGCAGTCGGTTCGCCGGTTCGCGGCGATCCTGACCAGCGCGAAAACCGTCTTCTGGAACGGCCCGATGGGCGTGTTCGAGTTCGAGAAGTTCGCCGCGGGCACCAAGGGTGTCGCCGAGGCGATCATCGAGGCCACCGGGAAGGGCGCGTACAGCGTCGTCGGTGGCGGTGACTCCGCCGCGGCGGTCCGCCAGCTCGGTCTGCCCGAGGACGGGTTCTCGCACATCTCCACCGGCGGCGGCGCCTCCCTCGAGTACCTCGAGGGCAAGGAACTCCCCGGCATCGCAGTTCTGGAGGGCTGAGGCATGGCACGGAAGCCGCTGATCGCCGGCAACTGGAAGATGAATCTGAACCATCTCGAGGCCATCGCGCTGGTTCAGAAGATCGCCTTCTCGCTCCCGGCGAAGTACTTCGACAAGGTCGACGTGACGGTGATCCCGCCGTTCACCGACATCCGCAGCGTGCAGACCCTCGTCGAGGGCGACAAGCTCCTGCTCACCTACGGTGCGCAGGACGTGTCGGCCCACGATTCGGGTGCGTACACCGGCGAGATCAGCGGCTCCATGCTGGCCAAGCTTGGCTGCACGTTCGTCGTCGTCGGGCACTCGGAGCGCCGGACCCTGCACTGCGAGGACAACGACACCGTGCTGGCCAAGACCAAGGCCGCGCTGAAGAACGGGATCACCCCGATCGTCTGCATCGGTGAGGGCCTCGACGTCCGCGAGGCCGGCGAGCACGTGTCCTACAACGTCGAGCAGTTGCGAGGCTCGCTCGCCGGACTGTCCGCCGAGGACATCGCGAAGGTCGTCATCGCGTACGAGCCGGTGTGGGCCATCGGAACCGGCCGCGTGGCCAGTGCCGCGGACGCGCAGGAAGTCTGCGCCGCGATCCGCGCCACGCTCGGTGACCTGGCCTCGCCGGACGTCGCGTCCGGTGTCCGCGTTCTCTACGGCGGCAGCGTCAACGCCAAGAACGTCGGCGAGATCGTCGGTCAGACGGATGTGGACGGCGCCCTCGTGGGCGGCGCCTCACTGAAGGCCGACGAGTTCGCGACGCTGTCGGCGATCGCCGCGGGCGGACCTCTGCCGTAAGGCGCCTTCGGCGCCCGTGCGCCTTTCCGGTACCTACAGCTACCGGAAAGGCGCACGGGCGCGGAGCGCCTGTAGGGTGTACGAGGTCGTTGTTGTTCCTACTGGATGGGTGGACGTAGACAGACATGGAACTGTTCCTGGATATCCTGCTGGTGGTCACCAGCTTGCTGCTGATTCTGCTGGTGCTGCTGCACCGCGGTAAGGGCGGCGGTCTGTCCAGCCTGTTCGGCGGCGGCGTCCAGTCGAGCCTGTCCGGTTCCACCGTGGTCGAGAAGAACCTCGACCGCCTCACCGTCTTCACCGGCCTGATCTGGCTGATCGCGATCATCGGCATCGGCCTGGAGATCAAGTTCGGCTGATCGGCTTCATCATGCAGACGGGCCGTCATCGGTCGATACTGGATGAATGATCGAAACCCCACGTGAGGCCACTGAACCACTCCGCGAAGACATTCGGCTCCTGGGCGGCATCCTCGGTCAGATAGTGCGGGAACAGGCCGGGGACAGCGTCTTTGACCTCGTCGAGAAGGCCAGGGTCGAATCGTTCCGGGTTCGTCGTTCGGAGATCGACCGCGCAGATCTGGCGGACATGTTCACCCAGGTGTCCACGAGCGACACCATTCCTGTCATCCGGGCCTTCAGCCACTTCGCCCTGCTGGCCAATCTCGCCGAGGACATCCACCGCGAACGCCGGCGTGCCGTCCACGTCGCCGCCGGTGAACCCGCCCCCGACAGCACCCTGACCGCCACGTTCGCCAAACTCGACGCTGCGCACCTCGACAGCACCGTCGTCGCGGACGCGTTGCGCGGGGCGCTCGTGTCGCCGGTCATCACCGCCCATCCCACCGAGACCCGCCGCCGGACGGTGTTCGAAACCCAGTCCCGCATCACCGAACTGATGCGCTACCGCGAGCGCACCGCCCTGACCGAGAATGAGACGGCCGACGTCGACGTGCGGCTGCGGCGGCAGATCCTCACCCTGTGGCAGACGGCCCTGATCCGGTTGTCGCGGTTGCGGATCCAGGACGAGATCGAGGTCGGGCTGCGGTACTACGACGCGGCACTGTTCGAGGTCGTCCCGAAGATCAACGCCGAACTGCGCGGCGCCCTGCGATCGCGGTGGCCGGACGCGGATCTGGGCCGGGAGCCGATACTGCGCCCCGGCTCGTGGATCGGCGGAGACCGCGACGGCAACCCGTACGTCACCGACGAGGTGGTCCGGCAGGCCACCACCCGTGCCGCGGCCACCGCCCTCGAGCATCACCTCGGGGAACTCGAGACGCTCGAGCGCGAACTGTCCATGTCGGCTCGCCTCGTCACCGTCACGCCCGCGCTCGACCTCCTGGCCGCGGCGTCGCAGGACGATTCCCCGTTCCGCGCCGACGAGCCCTACCGGCGCGCGATTCGGGGTATCCGGGGGCGTCTCACGGCCACCGCGCACCGCATTCTGGGTGAGGCACCCGATCACGGGCTCGACCTCGGGCTCGCACCCTACGACACCCCGCGGCAGATGCTCGACGAACTCGACGTCGTCGACGACTCCCTGCGGCGCGGAGGTGACGGCACCATCGCCGACGACGGGCTGGCGAACCTGCGGGACTCGGTGGAGGTGTTCGGTTTCCACCTTTCCGGACTGGACATGCGGCAGAACTCGGACGTGCACGAGACGGTCGTCGCCGAGCTGCTGGCGTGGGCGGGCGTGCACGCCGACTACCCGTCGCTGTCGGAGGACGAGCGGGTGGAGTTGCTGTCGGCGGAGCTGTCGACCCGGCGCCCGCTGACCACCGCGAACGCGGAGTTCAGTGAGCTGACCGCGAAGGAGCTCGCCATCCTCCAGGCAGGCGCCGACGCGGTCCGGACACTCGGTGCGGGCGCCGTGCCCAACTACATCATCAGCATGTGCACCTCCGTCAGCGACATGCTCGAGGCCGCGGTGCTGCTGAAGGAGGTGGGTCTGCTCGATCCCGGATCGGGGGAGGCGCCGTCCTGTCCGGTGGGCATCGTGCCGCTGTTCGAGACGATCGAGGACCTGCAGCAGGGGGCCGCCACCCTCGAGGCCACCCTGGAGGTGCCGATCTACCGGGCCCTGGTGGCGTCGCGCGGCGACTCGCAGGAAGTGATGCTCGGGTACTCCGATTCCAACAAGGACGGCGGCTACCTGGCGGCCAACTGGGCGCTGTATCGCGCGGAGCTGGATCTGGTGGACGCTGCCCGCAAGACGGGAATCCGGTTGCGGCTCTTCCACGGTCGCGGCGGCACCGTGGGTCGCGGCGGCGGACCCAGCTACGAGGCGATCCTCGCGCAACCGCCCGGCGCGGTGGCCGGGTCGCTGCGGATCACCGAACAGGGCGAGGTGATCGCCGCCAAGTACGCGGAACCTCGCCTCGCGCAGCGCAACCTGGAAACGCTGCTCGCCGCGACCCTCGAGGCCACCCTGCTCGACGTCGAGGGCCTCGGCGACGACGCCGAACCGGCGTACCGAATCCTCGACGAGCTCGCTGCGCTGGCCCGCCGCGCCTACGGCGAATTGGTGCACGAGACACCCGGATTCGTGGAGTACTTCGAGATGTCGACTCCGGTCGCGGAGATCGGGGCCCTCAACATCGGCAGCCGCCCAGCCTCACGGAAGCAGACCACGTCCATCTCCGACCTCCGGGCGATCCCGTGGGTGCTGTCGTGGAGTCAGTCCCGGGTCATGCTGCCCGGGTGGTACGGCACGGGTGCGGCGTTCGAGGAATGGACGCAGGGCGACCCCGAGCGGGTGGCCACGCTGTCCCGCCTGTACGAGAAGTGGCCGTTCTTCCGGACCGTGCTGTCGAACCTGGCGATGGTGATGTCGAAGTCCGACATGGGTCTCGCCGCCCGCTACGCGGAACTGGTTCCCGACGAGGAACTCCGCCGACGGGTGTTCGGCAAGATCGCCGAGGAACACGAGCGGACCATCCGGATGTACAAGGCGATCACCGGGAACGACACCCTGTTCGCCGACAACCCCGGTCTGGAGAGGTCGGTGCACAACCGGTTCCCGTACCTCGAACCCCTCAACCACCTGCAGGTGGAACTGCTGCGCCGCTACCGGGCCGGGGACGACAGTGATCAGACGCGCCGCGGCATCCAGCTCACGATGAACGGGCTGGCGACCGCGCTGCGCAACAGCGGGTAGCCGGACGGCTTCCTTCGCCCCGCGAGAACTGCGTGAACTTTCTTGCGGGGCGGGGGAACCGAACCGTCCGTCGCTGCGTCAAAACGGGAAAGAGCACGAACGTTTCCGAGACGAATTGGGGCGACGGATGAGGCGCTGCGCGGGCAACCCGGACCATTGGCGCGGGGGAATCGGACGGCGGGGGACGAGCACGGCAAGCCCCCGTCGTGCCGGTCGGATCGTCCCCGAATGCCGGGTCACCCGGTCACCGGTCGAGCGGGACCCTCGGTCGCCCGCCGGGTTACCGGCGGACGACGACGAGGACCCCGTCGGATGAGGGCGTCAGTTCGGCAGCCGGGACGCGGCCGACGTGTCGAGCAGCCACCGGGTCGCCGACAGCCCGCGGGCCCCGGACGCCGGGATCTCGACGGGGGGAGCGCCCGCGATGGCGGCGGCCACGGCCTCGGCCTTCGCGTCACCCGACACGACCAGCCACACCTCGTCGGCGTGCCGGACGGCGGGCAGGGTCAGCGTGACCCGCACCGGCGGCGGCTTGGGGGAGTCCGTCACCGCGACCACGAACCGGTGCTCCTCGCGGACCGCGTCGGTGTCGGGGAACAGCGAATTGACGTGTCCCTCACCGCCCATGCCGAGCAGGTGGACATCGAACACCGGGACCTGCTTGCCGCCGGCGTGCGCCCCGAGTACCTGCGCGTACGCGACGGCGGCCGCCTCCGGATCGTTCTCGTAGATGCCGTCCGCGACGGGCATGGTGTGCACCCGGTCGGGATCGACGTCGACGTGGTCGAGCAGCGCGGCCCGCGCCTGCACGTCGTTGCGTTCCGGGTCACCGGCCGGCAGGAACCGCTCGTCACCCCAGAAGATGTCGATCGCACGCCAGTCGATGTCGCCCGGGTTCTCCCGGACCTTCTCGAGCAGGCCGATCCCGGTGCCGCCGCCGGTGAGGACCACCGACGCCGTGCCGCGGTCCTTCTGGGCGGCGACGACGGTGTCGACGAACCGCTCCGCGGCCTTCGTCACCAGCGTGTCGGTGTCGGGGTGGACCTCTACGTGGATGTCACTCATACGTCACCTTCGTCAGCCCGGCGAGTGCGGTCTCGTAGACCTCGTCGGGGTCGAGCCTGCGTAGTTCTTCGGCCAGGCACTCGCTCGTTTCCCGCCTGCGGAGCGCGACCCGCGCATCGGGCTTGCCGGTGCGCGACAGCGTCGCCGTGGTACCCGTCTGGGGGCGGCTGATGGTCAACGCACCACCGTCGGCGAAGTTGATCTCCACGAACAACGGGCCGACCCGCCGGGTGACCGGGACGTCGACGCGGCTCGCCAACCACCCCGCGATCATGTCGACGGCGGGTTCGTCCACCAGTCCGGACACCACCGCCGACGTGATCGGCGAGTGCGGCGGCTGGTCGACGGCCGAGGTCAGGAGCGCACGCCAGTAGGTGATGCGACTCCAGGCCAGGTCCGAGTCACCGGACGAGTACGACGCCAGGCGGCTCTTGATCTCCGCGGCTGGATCCGCGCGATCGGTCGCGTCGGTGATCCGTCGGATCGCGAGCTTGCCCACCGGATCCTCGGCGGGAACCTCCGGGGCGGTCTCCGGCCACCACACGACCACGGGAGTGTCGGGGAGGAGGAACGGCACCACCACGCTGCTCTCGTGGTCGGCGAGTTCGCCGAAGAGGCGGAGCACGACGACCTCCGACGCGCCGGCGTCGCCGCCGACGCGGATCTGCGCATCCAGGCGGGGTTCCGCGTCACGGGACCCCCAGGCGACGACGATGACGCGGCACGGATGCTCCCGGCTCGCCTCGTTGGCGGCGTCGATGATGTCCTCCGAGTACTCACTGTCGCGGGTGCACACCACCAGCGTGAGTACTCGTCCCAGGGTCACCGCGCCGCCCGTCTTGCGCAGCTCCACCAGTTTCTTGTTGACCTGTCCGGTGGTGGTCGCGGGAATGTCGGTGATCATCTACGGCCTTCTCCATTCGCGACCGGTGCGGTGCATCATTTCGTCTGCCGACGGCGGGCCCCACGTGCCGGCCTCGTACGGTTCCGGCCTGCCGTCCGCGGCCCAGTGCTCGAGCACGGGGTCGAGGATTTCCCAGGACAGTTCCACCTCGGCGTTCACGGGGAACAGCGAGGGCTCACCGAGGAGCACGTCGAGGATGAGGCGCTCGTACGCCTCGGGCGACGACTCCGTGAACGCCTGACCGTAGCTGAAGTCCATGTTGACGTCGCGGACTTCCATGCTCGACCCCGGCACCTTGGACCCGAACCTCATGGTCACACCCTCGTCCGGCTGCACCCGGATGACGAGGGCGTTCTGCCCCAGTTCCTCGGTCATGGTCTGATCGAACGGCAGATGGGGTGCGCGCTTGAAGATCACGGCGATCTCGGTGACCCGACGTCCGAGCCGCTTCCCGGTGCGGAGGTAGAACGGCACCCCCGCCCAGCGGCGGGTGTCGACCTCGAGGGTGATCGCCGCGAACGTCTCCGTGGTCGAGTCCTTCGAGAACCCTTCCTCCTCCAGCAGACCGACCACCCGGGTACCGCCCTGCCAGCCGCCCGCGTACTGGCCGCGCGCGGTGGTCTCGTCGAGCGGCTGGGCGAGCCTGGTGGCGGAGAGCACCTTGATCTTCTCCGCCTGCAACTCGGACGGTTCGAAGCTGATCGGCTCCTCCATCGCGGTGAACGCGAGGAGTTGCAGCAGGTGATTCTGGATGACGTCGCGTGCCGCCCCGATGCCGTCGTAGTACCCGGCGCGTCCACCGAGACCGATGTCCTCGGCCATGGTGATCTGGACGTGATCCACGTAGTGGGCGTTCCAGATCGGATCGAACAACTGGTTCGCGAAGCGCAACGCCAGGATGTTCTGGACGGTTTCCTTGCCGAGGTAGTGGTCGATCCGGAAGACCGTGTCCTCCGGGAAGACCTCGTTCACGACCGCGTTGAGCTCACGTGCGCTCTCGAGGTCGTGACCGAACGGCTTCTCGATGACCACCCGACGCCACTGGTCGTCGTTCGACTGCGCGAGACCGGCCTCGGACAGCTGCTTCAGGACGACCGGGAACGCGTCCGGCGGAATCGCGAGATAGAACCCGTGATTGCCGCCGGTCCCGCGTTCGCGTTCCAGCGTCCCGAGAGTGTTGGCCAGTTCCTGGAAGGCCGCCGGGTCGTCGAAGGTGCCCTTGACGAAACGCAGGCCCTCCGATAGTCGCTCCCAGACGTCCTCCCGGAACGGGGTGCGGGAATGGTCGCGGACGGCATCGTGGACGATCTTGCCGAAGTCCTCGTCCGACCAATCCCTGCGGGCGAACCCGACGAGAGCGAACCCGGGCGGCAGCAGACCACGATTGGCCAGATCGTAGATGGCGGGCATCAACTTGCGCCGGGCCAGGTCGCCGGTGACACCGAAGATCACCAGCGCACACGGCCCGGCGATGCGTGGTAGGCGCTTGTCCCTACCGTCGCGGAGTGGATTGACCCAATCGTCTGACGCTGCGGGCTCGCTCACGTATCAGCTCTTCTGCCCTGCTGCGCGCAACTGCTCCGCGGTGGCCTCCAGGAGCTCGGTCCAGGACACCTCGAACTTGTCGACGCCCTCGTCCTCGAGGACCTTGAACACGTCGGTGAGATCGATGCCGACGGCGCTGAGCTTGTCGAACACCTCCTGCGACTCGACCGCGGTGCCGGAGACCGTGTCGCCGGCGACCTCACCGTGATCGGCGAACGCGTCGAGGGTCTTCTCGGGCATCGTGTTCACGGTGTTCGGAGCCACCAGTTCGGAGACGTACAGGGTGTCGGGATAGTCGGGGTTCTTGACTCCGGTCGACGCCCACAGCGGGCGCTGCGGGCGGGCACCGTCAGGCAGCAGACCCTGGAACCGCGGCTGCACCTCGAAGATCTGCTGGTACGCGGCGTACGCGAGGCGGGCGTTGGCGAGCGCCGCCTTGCCGCGCAGCTCGAGAGCCTCGGGGGTGCCGATCTTGTCGAGCCGCTTGTCGATCTCCGTGTCGACGCGGGAGACGAAGAACGAGGCCACCGAGTGGATGCGGGACAGGTCGTGACCGGCCGCCTTCGCGGCCTCGAGGCCGTCCAGGTAGGCGCCCATGACGAGTTCGTAGCGTTCCACGGAGAAGATCAGCGTGACGTTGACGCTGATGCCCTCGCCGAGCACCTTGGCGATGGCCGGGATACCGGCCTCGGTGGCCGGGATCTTGATGAACAGGTTGGGGCGGTCGACGATCTTCCACAGTTCGACGGCCTGCGCGACCGTCTTGTCGGCGTCGTGCGCGAGGCGCGGGTCGACCTCGATGGACACCCGGCCGTCGACGCCGTGGCTCGCCTCGAACTGCGGGGCGAGGACGTCGCAGGCGGCGCGCACGTCGTCGGTGGTCACCGTGCGGATGGTGGCCTCGACGTCGGCGCCGCGCTCGGCGAGCTCCCGAACCTGTGCGTCGTAGACGTGGCCCTTGCTCAGTGCGGCCTGGAAGATCGACGGGTTGGTGGTGACACCGACGACGGACTTGGTCGCGACGAGCTCGGCGAGGTTGCCGGACTCGATGCGGTCACGGGAGAGGTCGTCGAGCCACACCGACACGCCTGCTTCGGAGAGCTTCTGGAGGTTGGGGTTCTGAGTCATGGCGGTCTATCCCTTCACGCGTGCGAGTGAGCGCTGTGCGGCGGCGGTGACGGCTTCGGCGGTGAAACCGAACTCGCGGAACAGGGTCTTGTAGTCGGCGGACGCGCCGAAGTGCTCGATGGAGACGATTTCGCCCGCGTCGCCGACGAAGCGGTACCAGGGCATGGAGATGCCGGCTTCGACGGAGACCCGAGCCTTGACCGTCGGGGGGAGGACACCGTCGCGGTAGGCCTGGTCCTGGGCGTCGAACCATTCGACGCAGGGCATGGACACCACCCGGGTGGGGATGCCGTCGGCCTCGAGGGTCTCGCGGGCGGCGACGGCGAGCTGCAGCTCGGACCCGGTGCCGATGAGCACGACCTCCGGTGCCCCGGTGGAGGCGTCGGCGAGGACGTAACCGCCGCGGGAGACACCCTCGTAGCTGGTGCCCTCGAGGACGGGCAGGTCCTGGCGGGTCAGGGCGAGGCCGGCGGGAGCGCGGGTGGCTTCGTCGGCGCCCTTCTCGAGGACGGCGCGCCAGGCGTGGGCGGTCTCGTTGGCGTCGCCAGGCCGCACGACGTACAGGCCGGGGATCGCGCGCAGCGCGGCGAGGTGCTCGATCGGCTGGTGGGTGGGCCCGTCCTCACCGAGTCCGATGGAGTCGTGCGTCCACACGTAGGTGACCGGGGTCTTCATGATCGCGGCGAGCCGCACGGCGGGACGCATGTAGTCGCTGAAGACGAGGAAGGTGCCGCCGTACGGTCGGGTCGGTCCGTGCAGCGCGATGCCGTTGAGGATCGAGCCCATGGCGTGTTCGCGGACCCCGAAGTGCAGGGTGCGGCCATAGGGCTGGGCCGTCCACATCCGGGTGGAGATGGCCTCGGGACCGAAGGAATCGGCACCCTTGATGGTGGTGTTGTTGCTCTCGGCGAGGTCGGCGGAGCCGCCCCACAGTTCGGGGAGCACCGGTCCGACGGCGTTCAGAACGGCGGCGGACGCCTTGCGGGTCGCGACGCCCTTGGGATCCGGCTCCCAGGTGGGGAGCACGTCGGCCCAGCCGGCGGGAAGGTCGCGGCCGATCAGACGGTCGAGGAGCTTCTTACCCTCGGGGGCGCGCTGCGTCCACTCGTCGTACTGGGCCTGCCACTCCTTGTGTGCCTGCGCGCCGCGCTCGACGACCTTGCGGGTGTGGGCGATGACCTCGTCGGCGACCTCGAACGTCTTGTCCGGATCGAAGCCGAGAGCCTTCTTCACGGCCGCGACCTCGTCGGCACCGAGGGCGGCGCCGTGCGCCGCGCCCGTGTTCATCTTGGTCGGGGCGGGGAAGCCGATGATCGTGCGGAGCAGGATCAGCGACGGCTTGTCGGTGACCTCGCGGGCCTTGTTCAGGGCCTCTTCGATGGCGACGACGTTCTCGCCACCCTCGACGATCTGCACGTGCCAGCCGTACGCCTCGTAGCGGGCGGCGGTGTCCTCCGACAGCGCGATGGCGGTGTCGTCCTCGATGGAGATCTTGTTGTCGTCGTAGATCAGCGTGAGGTTGCCGAGCTGCTGCACTCCGGCGATGGAGGAGGCCTCGGAGGTGACGCCTTCCTCGATGTCGCCGTCGGAGGCGATGACGTAGATGTGGTGGTCGAACGGGCTGTCGCCGAGGGCGGGCTCGGGGTCGAAGAGGCCGCGCTCACGGCGGGCGGCCATCGCCATGCCCACCGCGGAGGCGAGGCCCTGACCGAGCGGTCCGGTGGTGATCTCGACACCGCGGGTGTGGCCGTGTTCGGGGTGGCCGGGGGTCTTCGAGCCCCAGGTGCGCAGCGCCTCCAGGTCGTCGAGTTCGAGACCGTAGCCGGCGAGGTACAGCTGGATGTAGAGGGTGAGGCTGGAGTGCCCGCAGGACAGCACGAACCGGTCGCGGCCGATCCAGTCGGCGTCGGTGGGGTCGTGGCGCATGACGCGCTGGAAGAGGGTGTAGGCGAGGGGGGCCAGGCTCATGGCCGTGCCGGGGTGGCCGTTCCCGACCTTCTGCACCGCGTCCGCGGCGAGCACCCGGATGGTGTCGACGGCCTTGGTGTCCAGGTCGGTCCAGTCGGCGGGGTGAACCGGTTGCGTGAGGACGTGGATGTCGTCTGTGATCGACACGGGCAGAAGTCTCCTGACATGGGTGAACGTGGAGCCTGAGGATGCGTGGGCCTCTTGTGCGACTCCAGCCTAGTGTGCGGTCGTATCCGGGTCGATTCGGTTCGCGCATTGCGGCGGTCTACCATCGTTTGTAGTAGACGGCCGGCCGTCGCGAAGGACTTCGGGAGCAGTCGCCGGCATTCGGATGTGGAATTACGCGTGGTGCGAGGAGAGAACGTGCGGACAGGGCATCAGCCGAGCGGACACGGCTTCGGCAGCCCCAGCCCCGCCCCCCGCGCGACCGACACCGGTACGGTGCTGGGTCGCGTCACGGGCAAGGTCCTGGCCTACATCGCATTGACCAAGCCGCGGGTGATCGAGCTGCTGCTGGTCGCCACCATCCCCGCGATGCTGCTGGCGGACCGCGGCAACGTCGACATCGCGCTGATCCTCAGCACGCTGTTCGGCGGATGGATGGGCGCGGCGAGCGCGAACTCGCTCAACTGCGTCGTCGACGCCGACATCGACAAGGTCATGAAACGCACCGCCCGCCGGCCGCTGGCCCGCGACGCGGTGCCGACGTCCCACGCGTTCGTGTTCGGCATGACTCTCGGTGTCGCGTCGTTCCTGTGGCTGTGGTGGCGGGCCAACCTGCTCGCCGGCTGCCTGGTCGTCCTGACCATCGCGTTCTACGTGCTCGTATACACGATGGTGCTCAAACGCCGGACCTGGCAGAACGTGGTCTGGGGCGGCGCCGCGGGCTGCATGCCCGTCATGGTCGGCTGGTCGGCAGTCACCGGGTCGCTGAGCTGGCAGCCCATCGTGCTGTTCCTGGTCATCTTCTTCTGGACGCCGCCGCACACGTGGGCCCTCGCCATGCGGTACAAGGAGGACTACAAGGCGGCCGGTGTCCCGATGCTGCCGGTGATCGCCACCGAGGAGCACGTCACAAAGCAGATCCTGCTGTACAGCTGGGCGATGGTGATCACGTCCCTCGCGCTCGTCCCCGCCGCGGGCGTCGTCTATGCCGCCGTGACCCTCGTCGCGGGCGCCTGGTTCCTGCTGATGGCCCACCAGCTGTACCGCAGCGTCCGCGGCGGAGCGGCCGTGAAACCGCTCCGCCTGTTCCTGCAGTCCAACAACTATCTGGCCATCGTCTTCGTCGGTCTCGCCGTCGACTCCGTGCTCGGACTGCAGACCGTCGGCAGCCTGCTGAGCTGACCTTCCGCGTCAGGTCCTCAGTTGACGCTCCGCGTCAGGGCCTGAGTTGACGCTCCGCGTCAGGGCACCAGCACGATCGATCCCGTCGTCGCACGCGCCTCGAGGTCGCGGTGCGCGTCCTCGGCCCGCTCGAGCGGGTACTCCGCGCCCACCCGGACCGTCAGCGAACCGTCGGCCAAGGCGGAGAACACGTCTCCCGCCCGCCACGTCAGTTCCTCACGGTTGCGGATGTGGTGCGCGAGTGTCGGCCGGGTGAGGAACACCGAACCGGCCGGATTCAGCCGTTGCGGATCGAACGGCGGCACCGGGCCACTGGCCGCACCGAACAACGCGACCGTCCCACGGATCCGCACCGACGCGAGACTGGCCTCGAACGTGGACGCGCCGACACCGTCGTAGGCGGCTGCGACGCCTTCGCCGTCGGTCAGTTCACGCACCCGGGCGGCGACGTCGTCGTCGTATCGCAGCACCTCGTGTGCGCCGGCGTCACGGGACAATTGTTCCTTGGCGTCGGAGGACACGGTGGTGATCACCCGCGCGCCCAGCGTGGTCGCCATCTGGGTCAGCAGCAGACCGACTCCGCCCGCTCCGGCGTGGACGAGGACGGTGTCGCCGGACTGGATCGGGTAGGTCGAGTGGGCCAGGTAGTGGGCGGTCATTCCCTGCAGCAGAGCGGAAGCGGCCTGCGGGGCGGGCACGGAGTCGGGGACGGTGATCGCGGCCGCCGCGGGGACGACCACCTTCTCGGCGTAACTGCCGGGGGCGGAGCACCACGCCACCCGGTCACCGGGAGCGATACCGGTCACGTCGCCGCCGACGGCCTCCACGACTCCGGAGCCCTCGTCTCCGGGAATGTAGGGCAACGGCCGCGGGTACAGCCCCGTCCGGAAGTAGGTGTCGATGAAGTTGATGCCGATCGCCTCGGTGCGAACCAGAAGATCCGTCGCTCCGATCCGGGGTTCGGGAACCTCCGCCGGTTCGAGGACGTCGGGACCACCGAGACGGGAAACCTGTATAGCGCGCATGGATTCAGTTCTACACGGCGAGTGTCGCCGATCGGAGCCTGGCGGACACGACGCCGCTACCGCCCAGTATTCTCGGGGTCATGAGTACCGACACCCACGCGGATCAGGCGCCCGCGAGCCCGGCGCCCTCGCTGCCGTCCCACACGGTCGACGCGATCAAGAAGTTCGTGGCCGAGCACGGCGGTTCCGCCAGTGCCGTCATCCAGCCGATCGGACTCGCCGGCGTCCGCATCACGCTCGTCGGAGCCGACGGCATCCTCGGTGACCAGGTGGTCAAGGATCTCGCCACCGCGAACGCCGTCGTCGCATCCTTCGACGACGTCACCGTCTCGGAGTGGGATCGCGCGATCACCAGCATCGTCACGCCCCGCAAGGGTCACTTCCAGAAGATGGCCGGCTGGGTCGCGCGGCAGACGCGGTTCCCGAAGGCGCGCAACGAGCGCTAGACGCTCGCGGTGTCCGGCTGCGTGACGTACTCGCGGGTGCGTCCCGCAGCCCATACCGCCGCGGTGGCCGCGGTGCACAGCCCGGCACCCGCGACATGGACTGCCACCAGGGCCGCGGGAACGTCCGTGAAGAACTGGACGAGTCCGACCAGCGCCTGTGCCACCACCAGTGCGAGCAGAACCTGCACGCGGATCTTCACCGCGCGGGTGGCGCCCACGGCGTACAGGCCGAAGCACAGGCCGACCAGCAACGCCAGGTAGCCCACCAGCAGCTGGGCATGCAGGTGCACGAGCGTGACGATCTCCACCTCGAGGCGCGGAACCACGCGGTCGAGACTCTTGTCTCCCGCGTGCGGTCCGGCGCCCGTGACCAGCGTTCCGGCGGCGAGCACCCCGGCCAGCGCGACACCCGACAGCGCGGTGAGCCACCGCAGCGGGGCGGGGATCACGTCGATCGCCGGCGCGTCGTCGGGTTCGCAGATCTTCGCGTACATCACGGTCGCCAGCCACACCATCGCCATCGACGCGAGCAGGTGTACCGCCACCGTCCACCACAGCAGTCCGGTGAGCACCGTGACACCGCCGATGACGGCCTGCACGACGGTGCCGAGAGGCATCATCCACGCGTAGACGAGGACCTCTCGACGACGGCGGGCGCGGGTGACCGCGAGAACGATCAGAGCCGCGGCCACGACGACGACGAACGTGAGCAACCGGTTGCCGAACTCGACCGCCTGATGGACGACGGCGACCTCGCCGTGCCCGACCGGCACGAAACTGCCGGGGAAGCACTGCGGCCAGGTGGGGCACCCGAGGCCGGATGCGGTCACCCGCACGACGGCCCCGGTGACGGCGATACCGCCCTGCGTGAGGATCACCGCGAACGCGATGACACGCTGCACGGTCAGCGACGGAAGGGGGAGACGGTCTACCAGGCTCAGAAACCCGCGATACAGCACGACGTCGATGGTAGAGGGCCGTCAACTACAGCGTGTCGTTGGGCCGGTGGCGGCGCGCTCGACTCCGTGCTACTCGCCGCGAATCCGCAGGATGCCGGTGACCGTGCCCTGCCAGAAGTCGCCGGTGTCGGTGACGAGTCCGGACATCTGCAGAGTGTCGTTGACCGCGGTGCCGGGGAGTGGGCTGGTGTGCTCGACCGAACCGTCCGCCGGATCGATCACCGCGAACGAGAAGCCGTCCAGGGGCGTGGTGACGTCGAACCCGTGACGAATCACGGTGTACAGCAACCCGTCACCGGTCGAGAGATGGGGTACCGCGGCGCTGCGGACGTCGTTGCTCCACACCTGGTGGCAGCCGATCGGGTCGATGTCGACACGGGTCATGCCGCCGGTGAACGGGGCGTTCGTCGGCACCGCCGGGCCCGCGCCGTCCGGAACCGCGGGATACGGGTAGCCGTACGTCCCCGCGACATACACCGAATTGGCTATACCGATCGGCGAGTTCTCGCTGCCGCCCGGGCTGCCGAGCACCGGAAGGGAGCAGATCTCGTCACCGGAATCGGCGCGGAAGACCCGAAGACTCACCTGCGGGTCGGCGTTGTCGACGATCGCGACGAAATCGCTGCCGGTCGACGGCCCGAAGTAGGTGGGGGTGGATCCGGTGCCGTGGCTGAGTTGCCCCGGCTTACGGTCCGGGCCGCGGTCGTAGTCGCGCCGCCAATCCACCCGCACCGCCCCGTCGCGGAACGTGAACTGGTACAGGGCATGCGTCGTCGCGACCGCGGTGCCGGCGGGCGAGGTGGAGATGCTGTTCTGGACCTGTTCGCCCGCGGCCAACGGCAGAGCATGCGCGACGCCGGCGCGATCCACGGCTCCGACGACACCGCCACCCGTGGCGAACCAGACGTTGCCCTGCCAGTCCGGTGTCAGTCCGGTCACGGTGTCACCCGGCGGAACACTGCCGGACAGGTCGACGCGCGAGTCGACGGTGATCCGCCAGCGGCCTTCGGGATCCTGCGAATGTCCGAGGCGCAGTAGCTGACGGTTGCCGTCCACCACGACCAGCCGGTTGTCGTTGTCGAGGAACGCGTACACGCCGCCCAGGAGGCTGCCCTTCGCCAGCGCGAACGTGGCGAGCGAGCTGCCGAACGGGGCCGCGGGGGCGGCGGGATCGATGAGGTGAACGGTCGGGACCTGGCCGGCCACGGACGTGCACAAGGCGACGACGAGCCGGTCGGAACCCTGCAGGAGGGTCGGGCACGCCGACACCAGCGGGTACGCGGACAGGGTGAACGGGCCGGTCCCGGGACCGGGCAGCGGAGTCACGTCGGTGGACCCCGCGTCGCCGTGCATCGTGGACGTGCCGGCGGGTCCGAGGAACGGGTTCGGCGCGGCGGGCGGACCCCACTGCGGTGCGGCGCCCGCGGGCAGGGTGCCGCAGCCGAGGACGGCGAGCAGGACTGCCAGAACGGTGCCGACGCTGCGGGCGCGCCCGGCTGCGGGACGGCGGATCACGTGAATCGGAACGTCCGGGCCGCCAGGGCTCCCGCGGCCGCACCCCAGACGACGAGGACCACGACGCTGAGCAGATCCACCGACCCCGACAGTGCGGCGTCGAGCGCGTGCGCGAGCGCACCGGACGGGATCAGCCGGGCCCCGGTGTGGAGGAGCCAGGGCAGCTCGCCGGTGGCGAACACCACGCTGCCGACGCCGACCATGACGAACCACAGGATGTTGGCCAGCGCGAGGACGATGTCGGCACGGAGGGTGCCGCCGAGCAGCAGTCCCATCGCCGCGAACGTCACGGTGCCCAGGGCGATGATCACGGCGCCGAGAACCAGTCCCCACGCACTCGGACGCCAGCCGAGCGCCAGCCCGATCGAACCGAGGAGCACCGACTGCAGGGCGACGACGATGACCACGGCGGCGCTCTTCCCGGCGATGATTCCCCACGTCGGCAGGGGGGTGGCGCCGAGCCGCTTGAGCGCCCCGTACCGGCGGTCGAAGCCGACCGCGATGGCCTGGCCGGTGAACGCGGTGGACATCACCGCCACCATCATGACGGCGGGGACCACCTTGTCGACCCGCGACGTTCCGAGGTCGCCGATGGGCAGCAGACACAGGCCGATCAGCAGTGTGATCGGGATGAACATGGTCAGCAGCAGCTGTTCGCCGTTGCGCAGGAGCAGTTTGAGTTCGAGCGCGGTCTGGGCCCGCAACATGACCGCCGCGCCACTCGGGCGGGGGTCGGGCGCGAACGTGCCCGGGGCGAAACGATTCTCCGTCAGACGGTCGCTGGTGCTCATCGTCATCCCCTCAGTTCCCGGCCGGTGAGTTCGAGGAAGACGTCCTCGAGGCTGCGCTGGTCGACGCGGATATCGCTGATCAGGGCATCCAGATCGGCGCACCACGACGCGACCGACGCCACCACCTTCGGATCGATCGGCCCTTCGACGAGGTAGGTGCCCGGTCCGGACTCGGCCACCCGGAAACCGTCGGGGAGGGCTCTCGCGAGGGGCTCGGTGTCCAGACCGGCGGGCGCGCTGAGCCGCAACTGGCCCTCGGCGCCGCGGCTGGTGACCTCGGCGGGCGTGCCCGCCGCGACGATCGACCCGTGGTCGATGATGACGAGCCGGTCCGCGAGCTCCTCGGCCTCGTCCATCAGGTGCGTCGTCAGCAGCACACTGACGCCGTCGCGGCGCAGGGCGTCGATCAGTTCCCACACGAGCAGGCGGGCCTGGGCGTCGAGTCCGGCGGTGGGTTCGTCGAGGAAGACCAGTTCCGGCCTGCCGACCAGCGCGCAGGCCAGGGACAGGCGCTGCTGTTGCCCGCCCGACAGCCTGCGGTAGGGGGTGCGACGGGAATCCTCGAGTCCGAGGCTGCGCAGCAACCAGTCGGGGTCGAGGGGGTCGGCCGAGTAGGCGGCGACGAGGTCGAGCATTTCTCCGGCGCGGGAACCGGGGTAGGCGCCGCCGCCCTGGAGCATCACACCGATCCGGGCCCGGACGGCGCCGGCATCCGCGACGGGGTCGAGTCCGAGGACGCGGACGGTGCCGCTGTCCGGGCGGACGAAGCCCTCACACATTTCGACTGTGGTCGTCTTACCCGCGCCGTTGGGACCGAGCAACGCGACCACCTGTGCAGGTTCGACGGTGAGATCGAGTCCGTCGACGGCCCTCACACCGTCGAAGGTCTTCACCACGCCTTCCAGGCGTACAGCAGGTTGCGCCGATCCGGGCGTTCGCGAGGTCACGGGGAATCAGCGTAAGCCCTGGCCTGGTGTGACCCGGCCGGTGCCCCGGCTTTCCGCGTCGGCGTCGTCCCGGGGCGGATATTGGGTGTCCGGCACGGTCGGCTGCTGCTCCGAACCGACCCGCCACGGCAGCCGGTTGCGGGTGATCACGATCAGCGTTCCGGCTGTGAAGATGGTGGCGATGGCGGCCTGCACGATGACGAACGGCTGGTACTCGCCGCCGTTCGGCATCAGGATGACGCTGACGATGGACGAGAAGACGATGGCGGGGACGCGGAACGCGGGTGCCGTGGCCCAGGCGGCGAGCGGCAGGACCGCCCACAGCAGATACCAGGGCTGCACCACGGGAAAGAGGAGGACGACCGCGCCGAGGGACAGCCCCAGCGCGCCGACCGCGTGGATGCGGCCGACGAGCGTGGCGACGAGCATCCGCAGTGTGATGAACGCCGCAGCGACGGCCGCGATCGGCCGGGTCAGGCTCAGCACCGCCGTCGTGTGGTCGCCGAGGCCCAGCAGGACCCCGGCCAGTCCGGTGCCCAGCCCGAGGAGCGTGGGGATGGACATCCAACTGCGGACCGCGTTCGCAGTGCCGAGGGTGTGTACCCAGCCGATGCCGAGTCCGCTGGACGTGCTGATGGCGAGGGTGACCACCAGGGCCACCCCGCCGAGCAGGGCGGCCGCGGTGAGCACCGCTTTCGGGGTTCCGCCCCATCTCCGGGCGAGCGCCATCCCGACGAATCCCAGCGCGAGGAGGGAGGGGATCTTGATCGTCGACGACAGGGCGATGAGTGCCGCCCCCGACAGCAGGAGGAGGAGAGATTGCCCGCGGATCGGCTCCGATCGTTCGACGGCCCGCAGCGCCAGCTCGATCCCGGCCAGCATGAGGCCGAGCATCAGAGCCTCGTTGTGAATTCCGGCGACCAGGTGGAACAGCAGCAGGGGGTTGGCGGCGCCCAGCCAGAGGGCGCTGACCTCGGCGACACCGCAGCGCCGCGCCAGCCGGGGGAGTGCCCACACGATCATCGCCACACCGGCGAGGGCCAGCAGCCGGTGCAGGAAGATCCCCGCGACGATGTTCTCGCCGGTCAGCCAGCTGATTCCACGCCCCATCCAGAGGAACAGCGGCCCGTACGGCGCCGGGGTGTCGCGCCAGATCGTCGGCACGGTCCGGGTCAGGACGTGATCGACCCCGAGCGCACCGGCGGGACCGATCGCGTAGGGATCGAGCCCGCGGGCCGCGATCTCGCTCTGCGCGAGGTACGAGTACACGTCCTTGCTGAACATCGGCGGCGCGACGGACAGCGGGATGATCCACAGCAGCAGGGTGCGGTCGAGCTGAGACCGGTTGAGGCGACGCACGGCCCCGGACTGCAGGCTGCCGATCGCGAAGCGCCCGAGGAGTAGCCACGCGAGCACGATCATCACGGTGCCGGTCATGGTGAGCGTCAACGCGACGCTGGGGATCCGGGCGGGAAGCCCGATGACGCGAAGCCCCTGGACCGGGTTCTGCAGTACCGGCTGGGCGCCTGCGCCCAGCGCACCCACCGCCATCAGGACGGTTCCGGTCGCACCGAACCGGCGGATCCCGCGGAGCTGCGCGGTTTCCTGTTCGTTCAGCCCCGCGGTTTCCGGCTCGTCGCCGTGCAACGCGGCCGCCACCGAGGGGCGCGGGGAGCGGCCGTCGATGCCCAGCGCCCGGCGGGCGAGCTCGGCCGGATGTCGGAGAGCGGCGCGAGCCGTGAAGGTCGGCTCCGCGCGGGTCGGCTCCGGGTTCTCGGGGGTCTGCGGCACACAGGCAGCGTAGCGGTGCGCCGAACACAACCGGTTCGGCCAGTATTCCCGGGCCCGGGCGGCACATAATCACAGGTGTAAGGCAGGGCACCCTTAGTAGACCTGCGATCCGAATTCCGTCACACTGGTGTTGTGAAAACGGAAACGACACCACGTGCAACGAAGGAAAGCGCAGTTCACGCGCCTTCCTCGGCGGCGCCTGTCGGAACCGCGTCACCCGTCGCCGTCGGCCACGAAGGCCACACCCGCGCTGCCGTCGTGAAGCTCCTCCTCGAGGAGGGGCCGATCACCGCATCGGAAATCGGAACCCGCCTCGGCCTCAGTGCCGCCGGTGTCCGCCGGCACCTCGACGCACTCCTGGACTCCGGTGAGGCGCGCGAGGCGTCCTCCGTCGCCGTGCGTCACCGCGGACGAGGACGACCCGCCAAATACTTCCAGATCA
Organism: Rhodococcus mengyinensis; assembly: GCF_048381435.1. Classification (NCBI taxonomy): domain Bacteria; kingdom Bacillati; phylum Actinomycetota; class Actinomycetes; order Mycobacteriales; family Nocardiaceae; genus Rhodococcus; species Rhodococcus mengyinensis. The sequence goes on from NZ_JBLWIT010000133.1 coordinate 111,734, forward strand.
CCGCCAAGGGCCGCGGCAGGCTCGGACACGCGTACGACGACCTCGCCGGTGCGGCCATGCGTCAATTGCGGGAGGTCGGGGGAGACGCCGCGATCACCGATTTCGCTCGTCGCCGAGTCCAGGCGATCGTCGGAAACGTGACCCCGGCAGACGATCAGAGCGCCGAGGGCCTCGAGACCACCGCCGACGCCATCGCCGACGCGTTCACCACTGCGGGATTCGCGGCGTCGACGCGCCCGGTGGGCAACGGCGTGCAGATCTGCCAGCACCACTGCCCGGTCTCGCACGTGGCCGAGGAGTTCCCGGAACTGTGCGAAGCCGAGCAGGAAGCGTTCGCCCAACTGCTCGGCACCCACGTCCAGCGGCTCGCGACCATCGCGAACGGCGACTGCGCATGCACCACCCACGTTCCACTCGTCCCCCCGTCCGGTCCCAAATAACAACGATTTCCCGATAGATCCCCTAGTCAGCAACCTGTTCTCCACCGGCGACCAGCCCTCGCCGGTCTCGTAACAAGACTCCGGAAGGAGCTCGCATGACCGTCACATCAGACCAGGTGACATCCACTGCGTCGGCCAACGCCGAGCCGCTCACGCAGGAAGAGACCATCGCGTCACTCGGGCATTACGGGTACGGCTGGTCCGATTCCGACGAGGCCGGTGCCAGTGCGCAGCGCGGTCTGTCCGAAGACGTCGTGCGCGACATCTCGGCGAAGAAGAGCGAGCCGGACTGGATGCTCGACATCCGCCTGCGCGCGCTGAAGACCTTCGACAAGAAGCCGATGCCGAACTGGGGTTCGAACCTCGAGGGCATCGACTTCGACAACATCAAGTACTTCGTGCGCTCGAGCGAGAAGCAGGCCGAGAGCTGGGAAGACCTGCCCGAGGACATCAAGAACACGTACGACAAGCTGGGCATCCCCGAGGCCGAGAAGCAGCGCCTCGTCGCCGGTGTCGCGGCTCAGTACGAGTCCGAGGTGGTGTACCACTCGATCCGTGAGGACCTCGAGGCGCAGGGCGTGATCTTCCTCGACACCGACACGGGCCTGAAGCAGCACCCCGAGCTGTTCCGGGAGTACTTCGGCACGGTCATCCCGGCCGGCGACAACAAGTTCTCCGCGCTGAACACCGCGGTGTGGTCGGGTGGCTCCTTCATCTACGTCCCGCCGGGTGTGCACGTCGACATCCCGCTGCAGGCCTACTTCCGCATCAACACGGAGAACATGGGCCAGTTCGAGCGGACCCTGATCATCGTCGACGAGGGTGCCTCGGTGCACTACGTCGAGGGCTGCACGGCGCCGATCTACAAATCGGACTCCCTGCACTCCGCGGTCGTCGAGATCATCGTGAAGAAGGGCGGCCACTGCCGCTACACGACCATCCAGAACTGGTCGAACAACGTCTACAACCTGGTCACCAAGCGCACCAAGGTCGAGGCCGGCGGATCCATGGAGTGGATCGACGGCAACATCGGGTCGAAGGTCACCATGAAGTACCCGGCCGTCTGGATGATGGGCGAGCACGCCCGCGGCGAGGTTCTCTCCGTGGCATTCGCCGGTGAGGGACAGCACCAGGACACCGGTGCCAAGATGCTGCACCTCGCGCCGTACACGTCGTCGACGATCATCAGCAAGTCGGTGGCACGTGGCGGCGGACGCGCGTCCTACCGCGGACTCGTCCAGGTCAACAAGGGTGCTCACGGTTCCAAGTCGACGGTCAAGTGTGACGCGCTGCTGGTCGATCAGATCAGCCGCTCGGACACTTACCCGTACGTCGACATCCGCGAGGACGACGTGACCATGGGCCATGAGGCCACCGTTTCGAAGGTGAGCGACGACCAGCTGTTCTACCTGATGAGCCGCGGGCTCACCGAAGACGAGGCCATGGCCACGGTCGTGCGCGGCTTCGTCGAGCCGATCGCCAAGGAACTCCCGATGGAGTACGCCCTGGAACTGAACCGCCTGATCGAACTGCAGATGGAAGGGGCGGTGGGTTAGTGACCACGCCAGAAACTGGTGTCCAGAATCTCGGAGTCGCGGGAGCCGTCGCAGGCGAGAATCCGCGGATAGCGCGGACCGCCACCGGCTCGCCGATCAAGAACAAGGGTGAGGTCTTCACCTCGTTCGACGTCAACGCCTTCGAGATCCCGGGTGGTCGCGACGAGGTCTGGAGGTTCACCCCGCTGCGCCGACTCCGCGGACTGCACGACGGAACGGCCGTCGCGAACGGCACGGTCACCGTCGACGTCGCCGGTCCGGACTCCGTCCAGGTCGAGACCGTCGGGCGTGACGACGACCGGCTGGGCAAGGCCGGCGTGCCCGCCGACCGGGTGGCCGCACAGGCCTACTCGGGTTTCGAGACGGCCACCGTCGTGACGGTCGGCCGTGAGGTCGAGGTCGCCGAGACGATCAACATCACGGTCACCGGCCCGGGCGAGGACAAGGTCGCCTTCGGGCACCTGCAGATTCGGCTCGACGCCTTCGCGAAGGCGACCGTCGTCATCGACCAGCGCGGCAGCGGCACGTTCGCCGAGAACGTCGAATTCGTTCTCGGCGACAGCGCCCGCCTCACCGTGGTCGCCGTCCAGGACTGGGCCGACGACGCCGTGCACGTCGCGTCGCATCACGCGCGGCTGGGCCGTGACGCGGTGCTCCGCCACAACGCGATCAGTCTCGGCGGCGACCTCGTCCGCCTGTCCGCGACCGTCAAGTACGACGGCCCCGGCGGCGACGCCGAACTGCTCGGCCTGTACTTCGCCGACGCCGGACAGCACTTCGAGCAGCGACTGCTGGTGGATCACTCGCAGCCGCACTGCAAGTCCAACGTGGTCTACAAGGGCGCCCTGCAGGGTGATCCGAATTCGGGAAAGCCCGACGCCCACACCGTGTGGATCGGCGACGTGCTGATCCGCGCCGCGGCCGAAGGCACCGACACGTTCGAGCTGAACCGCAACCTCGTCCTGACGGACGGTGCACGCGCCGACTCGGTTCCGAACCTCGAGATCGAGACGGGTGAGATCGTGGGTGCAGGCCACGCCAGCGCCACGGGACGATTCGACGACGAGCAGTTGTTCTACCTGCGCGCCCGCGGAATCCCCGAGGACGCGGCACGGCGACTCGTCGTGCGCGGGTTCTTCCACGAGATCATCAACAAGATCGCCGTCGCCGAGATTCGCGAGCGCCTCGAGGCTGCTGTCGAGGCCGAACTCGCCGCAGTCGGCGTGTGACCCGCGCCGCCGGACCACTACTTCCCATTTCTTCGAAGGATCACAATGTCTACCCCTGACGCTTCCACCCCCGAAACCTCGGTCCTGGAAATCAAGGACCTGCACGTCGACGTCGCGAACACCGACGAGAACGCCGACCCGATCAACATCCTCAAGGGTGTGAATCTGACGGTTCGTTCCGGCGAGACCCACGCGATCATGGGACCCAACGGGTCCGGCAAGTCGACGCTGTCGTACGCCATCGCGGGTCACCCCAAGTACCAGATCACCTCGGGCTCCATCACCCTCAACGGTGAGAACGTCCTCGAGATGAGCGTCGACGAGCGTGCCCGCGCCGGACTGTTCCTCGCAATGCAGTACCCGGTCGAGGTCCCCGGCGTCTCGATGTCCAACTTCCTGCGCACCGCGGCCACCGCAGTCCGTGGCGAGGCCCCGAAGCTCCGTCACTGGGTGAAGGAAGTCAAGGAAGCGCTGACCGAGCTGGACATCGACCCCTCGTTCGGCGAGCGCAGTGTCAACGAAGGATTCTCCGGCGGTGAGAAGAAACGCCACGAGATCCTGCAGCTCGGTCTCCTGAAGCCGAAAATCGCGATCCTCGACGAGACCGACTCCGGTCTCGACGTCGACGCCCTGCGCGTCGTCTCCGAGGGCGTGAACAAGTACAAGGAACGCGAGCACGGCGGAATCCTGCTGATCACGCACTACACGCGCATCCTCCGGTACATCAAGCCGGAATACGTCCACGTGTTCGTCGGCGGTCGTGTCGTCGAGTCGGGCGGACCGGAACTGGCCGACGAGCTCGAGGCGAAGGGCTACGAGCGCTTCACCCAGGCTGCAGCAACGCAAGGAGCATAAACGCAGATGACCACCTCGGTGCGCGTATTCGACGTCACCCGGATCCGGGAGGACTTCCCGATCCTGGCGCGTACGGTCCGCGACGGAAAACCGCTGGTGTACCTCGATTCGGGCGCGACGTCACAGCGCCCGAACCAGGTGCTCGACGCCGAGAGGGAGTTCCTCACCACCTGTAACGCGGCCGTGCACCGGGGCGCTCACCAGCTCGCCGAAGAGGCCACCGACGCGTACGAGAATGCGCGTGCGGCGATCGCCGCGTTCGTCGGTGCCGACAGCGACGAACTCGTGTTCACCAAGAACGCGACGGAATCGCTGAATCTCGTCACTCACGTCCTCGGCGACGACCGCTTCGAGCGGCACCTCGGCCCCGGCGACGAGATCGTCATCACCGAACTCGAGCATCACGCCAATCTCGTGCCGTGGCAGGAGCTCGCGCGCAGCACCGGCGCGACGTTGCGCTGGTACGGCGTCACCGACGACGGCCGGATCGATCTCGATTCGCTCGAGCTGACCGACGCCGTCAAGGTCGTGGCGTTCACCCACCAGTCCAACGTGACCGGGGCGGTGGCACCCGTCGAGGAATTGGTGCGTCGCGCCCGCGCGGTCGGCGCGCTGGTGGTACTCGACGCGTGCCAGTCCGTCCCGCACATGGCGGTGGACTTCCACGCGCTCGGCGTGGACTACGCGGCCTTCTCGGGGCACAAGATGCTCGGCCCGTCCGGCGTGGGTGTCCTGTACGGGCGCCGCGAACTGCTGAACGCGATGCCGCCGTTCATCACCGGTGGTTCGATGATCGAGACCGTCACGATGGAACGCACCACCTATGCGCCGCCGCCGCAGCGGTTCGAGGCGGGCGTTCCGATGACGTCGCAGGTGGTCGGACTCGGCGCAGCGGTCCGGTATCTCGAGGAGATCGGGATGGACGCGGTCGCGGCGCACGAGCACACCCTGGTCGAGGCGGCACTGGCGGCGCTCGGTGCCATCGACGGTGTGCGCATCATCGGACCCACGACCGCCGAGGACCGCGGCGGGGCCGTGTCGTTCGTGGTCGACGGAATCCACGCACACGATCTCGGTCAGATCCTCGACGACGAGGGGGTCGCCATCCGCGTCGGCCACCACTGCGCCTGGCCCCTGCACCGTCATTTCGGTGTCGCGGCCACGGCGAGGGCGTCGTTCGCGCTGTACAACACGGTCGACGAGATCGACGCACTTGCGGCGGCGGTGCGGCGCGCACAGGAGTTCTTCGGGGAGGTTCCTGCATGAGAATGGAACAGATGTACCAGGAAGTGATCCTGGACCACTACAAGCATCCCCACGGCCGCGGTCTGCGCGAACCGTTCGGCGCCGAAGTCCACCACGTCAATCCCACGTGCGGTGACGAAGTGACGCTGCGCGTGCAGCTCGCCGACGACGGCACCGTCGTGGATGTGTCGTACGACGGCCAGGGCTGCTCCATCAGCCAGGCGTCGACGTCGGTGCTCACCGATCAGGTGGTCGGGATGCCCGTCGACCAGGCCCTGCAGACCGTTGCCGCATTCAACGAGATGGTCAGCAGCCGCGGTACCGTCGAGGGGGACGAGGACGTCCTCGGGGACGGCATCGCCTTCGTCGGCGTCTCGAAGTACCCGGCTCGCGTGAAATGCGCGCTGCTGGGATGGATGGCATTCAAGGACGCGGTTGTTCAGATAGTGGACGACCGGGTCGTGGACGAACGGGATTCGGCCGTTCCGACAGAAGACGGCGAACCAGCTCGAATCGGAGGACAGGCATCATGAGCGAGACGCAGACGCCGGAGGCGGACGCCACGGCCGTACCGGAGCAGGCGACGGCCGACCACGGCGGCGAGACCGCCACTGCCGCGTCGGGTGCGATTACCGACCCGAAACGCCTCGAGGAGCTCGAGGAGGCGATGCGTGACGTCGTGGACCCCGAACTCGGCATCAACGTCGTCGACCTCGGTCTCGTGTACGGAATCACCGAGGAAGAGGACGTCGTGACCCTCGACATGACGCTCACGTCGGCGGCGTGCCCGCTGACCGATGTCATCGAGGACCAGTCGCGGGGCGCGCTCGTGCGCAGCGGTTTGTGCAACGAACTGAAGATCAACTGGGTGTGGCTCCCGCCGTGGGGCCCCGACAAGATCACCGAGGACGGCCGCGAGCAGTTGCGCGCGCTCGGCTTCACGGTCTGACCAGCCACTACGGGTAACGCGGAGGGGC
>NZ_JBLWIT010000133.1:118091-247237 GCF_048381435.1 Rhodococcus mengyinensis
GCCCCTCCGCGTCGGTTCAGGCGCGTTTGCGTTCCGAAGTGGACGACTTGGAGGTGGCCTTCTTCGCGGCGGTCTTGGCCGGAGCCTTCTTGGCCGGCTTCTTCTTGGCGGGTGCGGCCTTCTTCCCGGCGGCGTCGACGCTGCGCTGCAGTGCCGCCACCAGGTCCACCACTTCGGCGTCCTCGCCGCTCTTCTCGACTTCGGCGACGGGGATGACCTTCTTGCCGCCCGACTCGATCATCTCGTCGAGCAGTTCACGCAACTGCACCTGGTAGTCGTCGGTGAATTCGGTGGGGTCGAAGTCGTCGGCCATGCTGTCGACGAGCGTCTCGGCCATGGCGAGTTCCTTCGCCTTCGGCTTGTCGACGCCGTCGAGCGAGGAGAACTCGGCGGCGCGTACCTCGTCCGGCCACAGCAGCGTCTGGATCACCAGCACCCCGTCGCGTGACCGCATCGCGGCCAGTCGGGTGCGCTGCCGGAGGGTGAAGTGGACGAGGGCTGTGCGGTCGCTGTTCTCGAGGGCTGTCGCGAGGAGGACATACGCCTTCGGAGAGCTGGAATCGGGTTCGAGGAAGTAACTCTTCTCGAACAGAATGGGGTCGATCTGTTCGGTCGGCACGAACTGCAGAACGGGAATCTCGTGTTTCTCGGCGGCGGGCAGTTTCCCGAAATCATCGTCCGTCAACACCACGCGCACGCCGTCGTCGGAGTCGTAGGCCTTGTCGATATCGGCGTATTGGACGACGTTGCCGCATTCGGAGCAGACGCGGTTGTATTTGATCCGGCCGCCGTCCTTGGCATGGACCTGGTGAAACCTGATGTCGTGATCCTCGGTTGCCGAATAGACCTTGACCGGCACATTCACGAGTCCGAACGCTATCGAGCCCTTCCATATCGACCGCATGCGTTCCATGATGGTCTCCTTTTCGCGTTCGCGCGACAGTTCATCGAACTTCCCGGCGAAGCGTCGAACGGAGAATTACACTGCGGATATCGCCGGAGGATGCCCGAAACATCCGCCCCATTGCGGACAGGGTTCCGCGCGGATTCGACCGTTCGGACAGATATGCCGCCTGGAGTTGTGGCGGTAGATCGAAGAAATGCTCGAAGAATTCGGGGACGTGTTCTGCATCCAGATTCAGGAGGACGCGAAGACCGACCGACCGCAGGGACGCGACGGTGCGGGCCTTCCATGGCCACAGTCGCGCGTTCGAACCGTCACGAAGATCGTGGGCCAGAACGTCTGCGCACAGGAGCGACGCTGCGACGCTGTAACCCGTTCCGGGGTGCATCAACCCGGCGCGGGCCCCAAAGCGCACCTGATCCGAGCTGTGGGCACGACCCGCCTCAGGGGGTGGTTCGACGGCGAATCTGACTCTCTCGACGTCCGAATGGGACGGTACGATGACGCCCCGCTGTCGGAGTCGGTCGTGGAGTCGGGTGGCGAGTTCCGAGATCGGGAGTGGCGGGCGACCGACCAGGCAGGTCTCTTCGAGCAGGAACCGGTCGTGCGCGAGGGGGACCCCGTAGAGGAAGGACGGCGCGTCCGAGGGCGATGCGCCGTTGTCGCGTCGCCAGTCCATCAACACCGCGGCGTCGCCGGCGAGCGCATGTGCGGCCGTGTCGGGGTCCACCACCACGCCGTAGGCCGTCTGCTGGGCGAGGTCGGGGCTGTCGCCGGTGCCGCGAGCGTCGACCACGACGTGCGCCTCCAGCGTGGACCCGTCGTCCAGCAGAACGGACGTGGGGGAGAGGTCCACGGCTCTACCTGCGAGTACAGTTCCGCATTCCCTACTGAGTATTGATTGCAGTGACGATGTATTCAAAACACAATATGTGCGATCGATGGTGTGGCGACGTGTCGTCCAGGCCGCTGGGCGAGAAGTTCTCGTTTCGATCGCGCCCCGAGGGAGCCAGTCGGGGAGCTCGTCTTCCCACGCCGCGTACGTCGCGGTCCACGACCTCCGGGGGAGTGGGTCGACCGAGACGACCGTCGCGCCGAGAGCTGTGGCCCGGTGGGCGAGGGCGCGGCCGGCAGGACCGAGGCCCACGATCGCAACGTCCCAGATCGCTGGACGGGGAGAAGCTGTCACGCAGCCAGCCTGACACGAGAGCCGAGTTTCCTGCCGCAGAATAAATCCATGCTCCAGAGTCGGACACGGACGGAAGAGCAATATTTCCTGAACTTATCTGGTGCGCTCCAGATAGCGCGGGGTAGTGGGGGCTTCGCCGGCGCACGTCACGACCTCGTCAACTCACCCTGGACGGCCCTGACCGGCCACGACGGGTGCTGGGGGGAGTGGGCGCCGCGGTCCGGCCTCGCCGACCGTGGGGGAGCGCGAAGGGTTGAGCGAGATCGAGTTGCGCGGGGTGGGGAACCTGAATGCGCCTGCGAAATCCCGGAAACGCCGGTCGGGCTTCCCGGCCCAGCAGGTTGGCAACCTGGTATAGACTCGGACCCGGACGGAACACCCTAATTTCCCGAATACTCATAGTGGCCATCTCTCCTGCCAACAATGGACGTCACCACGGTGCACACCTCTCGAACGCTTCACTCTCGAACAACAGGCCAATGACGAGGGGGCCAGGGCTTTCTGCGAGTCGGATACGGCCGCGAACGTTAGCGGGATCACTGGCGGGCGTGTTCCGAGTTGCCGGCGGTCGGGTAAAATTGCTGGTTCGTGTGTTCTTTGTGCAGTTTTTCTCATTCAACGCGAGCGTCATTTTCCTAGGAGTCTTGTTGATCACCGCTACCGACCTGGAAGTTCGAGCTGGAGTACGGACGTTGCTGTCCGCGCCCGGGCCGGCTTTGCGGGTGCAGCCCGGCGACCGCATCGGGCTGGTCGGCCGCAACGGTGCCGGCAAGACGACCACCCTCCGCATTCTTGCGGGGGAGGGGGAGCCGTATGCGGGTGCCGTGGTGCGCACCGGCGATCTCGGGTACCTCCCGCAGGACCCGAAGGAAGGCGACCTCGACGTCCTCGCGAAGGACCGCGTGTTGTCCGCGCGCGGCCTCGACTCGCTGCTGCGGGACATGGAGAAGCAGCAGATCCTGATGTCGGAGGTCGTCGACGACGCCGAGCGCGACAAGGCCGTGCGCAAGTACGGAAACCTCGAGGACCGCTTCTCGGCCCTCGGTGGTTACGAGGCCGAGAGCGAAGCTGCGCGCATCTGCAACAGTCTCGGCCTGGCCGACCGCATCCTCGGTCAGCAGCTGCACACGCTGTCGGGTGGTCAGCGCCGCCGTGTCGAACTGGCGCGCATCTTGTTCGCGGCGTCGGACGGTAGCGGCGGACGGTCGGACACGACTCTTCTGCTCGACGAGCCGACCAACCACCTCGACGCCGACTCGATCACCTGGCTGCGGGGATTCCTGCAGAACCACGAGGGTGGTCTGATCGTGATCAGCCACGACGTCGATCTGCTCAATGACGTCGTGAACCGGGTGTGGTTCCTCGACGCCGTGCGCGGCGAGGCCGACGTGTACAACATGAGCTGGAAGAAGTACCTCGACGCCCGCGCGACCGACGAACAGCGTCGTCGCCGCGAGCGCGCCAATGCGGAGAAGAAGGCCGGTGCGCTGCGCGCGCAGGCCGCGAAGCTCGGCGCGAAGGCCACCAAGGCGGTGGCGGCGCAGAACATGGCGAAGCGCGCCGACAAGCTGATGTCCGACCTCGACGCGGAACGCGTGTCCGACAAGGTGGCCCGGATCCGGTTCCCCGAGCCGGCCGCGTGCGGCAAGACTCCGCTGATGGCGGAGAACCTGACCAAGGTCTACGGTTCGCTCGAGATCTTCACCGGAGTGGATCTCGCGATCGACCGTGGGTCACGGGTCGTGGTGCTCGGTCTCAACGGTGCCGGTAAGACGACGCTGCTGCGCATTCTCGGCGGCGTCGAGACGCCGGACGCGGGCGGGCTCGTCCCCGGTCACGGTCTGAAGATCGGCTATTTCGCGCAGGAGCACGACACCCTCGACGACAACGCGTCGGTGTGGGAGAACATTCGCCACGCGGCCCCCGACACGGGGGAGCAGGAGCTGCGTTCGCTGCTCGGTGCGTTCATGTTCACCGGCCCGCAGCTCGAGCAGCCCGCAGGCACCCTGTCCGGTGGTGAGAAGACGCGCCTCGCGCTCGCGGGTCTCGTGTCGTCCGCGGCGAACGTCCTGCTGCTCGACGAGCCGACGAACAACCTCGACCCCGTCTCCCGCGAGCAGGTGCTGGACGCGCTCCGCAGCTACACCGGTGCCGTCGTTCTGGTGACGCACGATCCGGGTGCGGCCGAGGCACTCGACCCGGAACGGGTCATTCTGCTGCCCGACGGCACGGAGGACCACTGGTCGCAGGACTACCTGGAACTGATCCAGCTCGCCTGAGCGCTGCGCGTAGATATCGCCGTCGCGGGGCTCTACCGTGGAAACCACCGTCGCTCGCCGACTGGAGGAGTTCATGGCTGACATCGGGGTCTTCGCCAAGAGCGCTCGGATCACGGGACCGTCGCGCGCCGATCTGCAGGCGGAGCTGAAGGAGCGCTACCAGGCCGGAGCGAGTATTCGTTCCCTTGCCCGGGAAATGGGGAGATCGTACGGATTCGTCCGCAACATTCTCGCGGAGTCCGAGGTGGAGCTCCGCGGACGAGGCGGAGCTCACCGTCGCAAGACCTGACCGGTGTCGGTGGGGGAGTGCGGTGTCAGTCGCGGCGTCGGACGGATTCCTCGACGAGGTCGAGCACGGCCGACAGGTTGTCGCCGGCGTGCCCGGAGGCGATGCGCGCGACGAGGCCGTCGAGAACCAGGTCCAGGTAGCCGATCAGGACGTCGGTCGGGACGTCGTCGCGGAGGCGGCCCGCGGATTTCTGCCGCGCGAGACGCGCCATGGTCGCCTCGGTGAGTTCCGCCGACCGTTGTGACCAGCTTCTGCGGAAGTCGGGATCGTTCCGCAGCCGTCGGGCGATCTCGAGCCGGGTTCCCAGCCAGTCGAACTGTTCGGGCTGGGCGAGCATGTCCCGCATCACCTGGACGAGGCCCTCGTGGGCGACGACGTCGGCCATCCTGGTCGCGTCCTCGTGGGCGAGCGCCAGGAACAAGCCGTCCTTGTCCTTGAAGTGATGGAAGATCGCCCCGCGTGACAGTCCGGTCACTTCTTCGAGTCGGCGGACTGTGGCGCCGTCGTAGCCGTATTCGGCAAAGCAGCGGCGGGCGCCGTCGAGGATCTGACTGCGCCGTGCCGCGAGATGGTCTTCACTGACCTTGGGCAAAGTGCCTCCTTCGTCGGCCTGTGAGTGTTTTCGGCCCTCGACATCTGAGGGTCACCGAATGCACGAAGCGCGCACGACCACCTCGATCGGGAACAGCGGAGCTCCCCTGAAACTGGTCGTGCGCGCTTCGTGCCTGCCATGGCCGAAAACACTCACAGGTGCGTAGCGCCTGTGGGCCCGAAAGCTCGCACAGGCGCGGTAGCGCCTAGCCCTTGATCATGTTGCGGAGCACGTACTGCAGGATGCCGCCGTTGCGGTAGTAGTCGGCCTCGCCGGGCGTGTCGATGCGCACGACCGCGTCGAAGACGACCTTCTCACCGTTCTCGCGGGTTGCCGTGACCTTGACGGTCTTCGGCGTGACACCCTCGTTCAGCTTCTCGACGCCTTCGATGTCGAAGACCTCGGTGCCGTCCAGCTTCAGCGACGCAGCGGACTCGCCGGCCGGGAACTGCAGCGGCACGACGCCCATGCCGATGAGGTTGGAGCGGTGGATGCGCTCGAACGACTCGGTGATGACGGCCTTGACGCCGAGGAGGCTGGTGCCCTTGGCGGCCCAGTCACGGGACGATCCGGAGCCGTACTCCTTGCCGCCCAGCACGACCAGCGGGATGCCGGCCTTCTGGTAGTTCTGCGACGCGTCGTAGATGAACGCCTGCGGGCCGCCGTCCTGGGTGAAGTCGCGGGTGTAGCCACCGGAGACGTCGTCGAGGAGCTGGTTGCGCAGACGGATGTTCGCGAACGTGCCGCGGATCATCACCTCGTGGTTGCCGCGACGCGAGCCGTAGGAGTTGTAGTCCTTGCGGTCGATGCCGTTCGCGTCCAGGTACTGCGACGCAGGCGTTCCGGCCTTGATGTTGCCTGCCGGGGAGATGTGGTCCGTGGTGACCGAGTCGCCGAGCAGCGCGAGGACGCGGGCGCCCTTGATGTCGCTGACCGGGGTCGGCTCCTTCGGCATGCCGTCGAAGTACGGTGGCTTCCGCACGTAGGTGGAGTTGGCGTCCCACTCGAAGGTCTTGCCCTCCGGGGTGGGCAGTCCACGCCAGCGCTCGTCGCCCTTGAAGACGTCCGCGTAACCCTTGACGTACATCTCCTGGCTGATCGAGGAGTTGATGGTCTCCTGGATCTCCTGGGGAGAGGGCCAGATGTCCTTCAGGAACACGTCGTTGCCGTCGGCGTCCTGGCCGAGGGCGTCGTGCTCGAAGTCGAAGTCCATGGTGCCTGCGAGGGCGTACGCGATGACCAGCGGCGGGGAAGCCAGGTAGTTCATCTTCACGTCGGGGGAGATGCGTCCCTCGAAGTTGCGATTACCCGACAGCACCGCGGTGGCGGTGAGGTCGTTGTCCTGGATCGCCTGCGAGATCTGCTCGTCCAGCGGGCCGGAGTTGCCGATGCAGGTGGCGCAGCCGTAACCGACGAGGTAGAAGCCGAGCTTCTCCAGGTACGGCCAGAGGCCGGACTTGTTGTAGTAGTCGGTGACGACCTGCGAACCGGGAGCCATGGAGGTCTTGACCCACGGCTTGGCGGACAGGCCCTTCTCGACGGCGTTGCGGGCGAGCAGGGCCGCGCCGAGCATGACCGACGGGTTGGACGTGTTGGTGCAGGAGGTGATCGACGCGATCACGACGGCACCGTGGTCGAGGATGAACTCGCCCTTGTCCTCGGACAGAACTTTGACCGGCTTGGTCGGGCGGCCCTCGGATCCGTTGGCGGCCGACTGCACGTCGACGGCGCCGTCGTCGGCGAACGACAGGGCGGCGGGATCGCTCGCGGGGAACGACTCCTCGACGGCCTCGTCGAGCTGCGAGTGACCCGTGGGGTGGTGCTCCTCCACGTAGTTGTGGATGTCCTTGCGGAACGCGTTCTTCGAGTCCGACAACAGGATTCGGTCCTGCGGGCGCTTCGGGCCTGCGATGGACGGAACCACGTCACCGAGGTCGAGTTCGAGGTACTCGGAGTACTCGGGCTCGTGGTCGGCGTCGTGCCAGAGGCCCTGTTCCTTCGCGTACGCCTCGACGAGTGCGAGCTGCTCCTCGGAGCGGCCGGTGAGGCGGAGGTAGCTGACGGTCTCGGCGTCGATCGGGAAGATCGCGGCGGTGGAACCGAACTCGGGGCTCATGTTGCCGAGCGTCGCGCGGTTGGCCAGCGGAACCTCGGCCACGCCCTTGCCGTAGAACTCGACGAACTTGCCGACGACGCCGTGCTTGCGCAGCATGTCGGTGACGGTGAGGACCACGTCGGTGGCGGTGACGCCGGGCTTGATCTCACCGGTCAGCTTGAAACCGACGACGCGCGGGATCAGCATGGAGACGGGCTGGCCGAGCATGGCGGCCTCGGCCTCGATGCCGCCGACGCCCCAGCCCAGCACGCCCAGGCCGTTGACCATGGTGGTGTGCGAGTCGGTGCCGACGCAGGTGTCGGGGTACGCCTGGCCGTTACGGACCATGATCGTCCGGGCCAGGTGCTCGATGTTGACCTGGTGGACGATGCCGGTGCCCGGGGGGACGACCTTGAAGTCGTCGAACGCGCCCTGGCCCCAGCGGAGGAACTGGTACCGCTCACCGTTGCGGGAGTACTCGATCTCGACGTTGCGCTCGAATGCGTCCGCGCGGCCGGCGACGTCGATGATGACCGAGTGGTCGATGACCATCTCGGCGGGTGCGAGGGGGTTCACCTTGTTCGGGTCGCCGCCGAGTGCGGTGACCGCTTCACGCATGGTGGCGAGGTCCACGATGCAGGGGACGCCGGTGAAGTCCTGCATGATCACGCGGGCAGGCGTGAACTGGATCTCGACGTTCGGGTCGGCCGAGGGATCCCAGCTCGCGATGGCGCGAATGTGGTCGGCGGTGATGTTCGCGCCGTCCTCGGTGCGAAGCAGGTTCTCGGCGAGAACCTTCAGTGCATAGGGCAATTTTTCGGTGCCGGGCACGGCCGAGAGGCGGAAGATCTCGTAGGAGTTCTCACCGACCTCGAGGGTGCCTTTGGCGCCGAACGAATCAATACTCGTGCTCACGTCAGCTCCACTCGTCTATGAGGGTCGCCGCCGACGGGGCTGTGTCGACGGCTGCAGGCACTGCGGGGCACGGCTGATCCGTGTGCGCTGTCGTGCTAGCGATGACGGAATCGGCCCATACCGCGGTACCTCCGATAGTCTAACAGTACGCTTGTCCTGTGAGAATTCCGGGGGGATCGAGCGTGTACCCCCCGGCGATTCTCCTCGTCCCCGACGCGGGACGCGCGCGGACGGAACGGAACTTCGGGGACTCCTCACGTAGTGTTCACGCGAGGCTTACGTTCCTACAGCAAACCCGGATGAGAGATGCCTGCCCCTATCGCCACCGCACTTCCTGCCAGTGTCATGCTCCCCGTCCAGTCGGCCCTCCCGTTGTCGACGGACCTTCCGGAAGACATCGACGTCTCCGACGTGGTCGCGGACGTGTCCGACGACGGCGTGTCGGCGCCGTCCGACGAGGCGAGTGAACTCGCCGCCGTGGTCGACCGCGCCGCCGACCACGGGATCAAGCTGAGCATCGTGGTGCTGGACGAGGATCCCGGCCGCGATTCGCAGCTGCGCGACCTCGCGACCGAGGTCGGGGCGGAAGAAGGCGGCACCGTTCTGGTGCTGAGTCCCAGCTGGGTCGGCACGTACAGCGATTCGATCAGCCGGGTCCTGCTCGAATCGGGTCAGGACCGCACCTACACCGGCGATGCGGTGGTCTCCGCCAATCACTTCGTCGACGAGGTGATCGAGCCGGGACCCCCGTGGGCCCTGATCACGGCCGTCATCGTCGCGATCGTCGTGATCGCGTCGGCCGCCACGTTCTTCGCGAAATCGCGCCGGGCGTCCGGATCGCGTGACGACACTGCGGAAAAGGGCGACAACGCCGCGGGGGCCGGCACGTCGTACGAGCGACAGAAGCCCTGACGCCTGCCGAATTTCCGGGATAACTCGGCGGCAATTTCACGATTCGCCCGACTGTGGCCGCTGCCTGCGTCGATGCGCGTAAATAGCGCCGACGATTCACAGTTCGACATTTCCGCTGGTCAAATTACTCATGTGTTATTTGTGACTAAAGTTTCCATAGAGTCCGGAAGTGTCGTACGGTGCATTTGGCGCTCTTGGGGAAGAAGTGTCGCAGGCTGGTGATTGACGTCCAAAGTGACGACGATCCGGCGTATGTCGGTGTCGCCGAAGCACGGGAAGGTGTGGCTGCCGCAAATTTCTCCCCACGACGAGCACGGCGCGGTGTGCGTGATCGGTGCAGAACCGAGGGAGAGAGTTGTGAAGCGACAAGCACGAGCTGGAGTGGGGCACCGTAGCTTCTCCCGCGGGCACACTCGCACGGCGCGCCTCCTGATCGGATTGGGCATCGTCGGAGCCCTGGTCGGCAGCACACCCGGCCTGGCCGCAGCCGTACCGCCCCCGCCACCGAATCCGTCCGACAACGACATCGCGCAGGCCCAGACCCAGGTGTCGGCGGGCCTCGGGCAGGTCAGCGAACTGATCAACCAGGTCGCCTCCGCGGATCAGCAGCTCGCTCAGCTCGACAACGAGGTCGCCATCAAGCGCGAGGACGTGAACCGGGCTCTGGTCGATCTGCAGAACGCCCGCAGCGCCGCCGATCTGGCGGCCAACGTGGTCGGGGCCTCGCAGCAGGCGCTGCGCGACGCCGGGGCGCAGATCGAACTCGCGCAGAAGGACTTCGACAAGTACGCCCGGTCGAGCTACACGCAGGGCACCAACGTCTCCTCGATCTCGACGTACCTGGGCGCCCAGGGGCCCGGCGACGTCCTGGATCGGGCGCAGGTTCTGAAACTCCTGGCCACCAGCCAGAACGCGGTGCTCGAGGGTCTGCAGCGGGCACGGACCGCGCAGGCCAACAAGGATTCCGCGGCACGCGAGGCCAAGCAGCAGGCGGACGTGGCCGCCGACCAGGCCGCGGCGAAGAAGTCGCTCGCGGAGCAGGCGATCGCGATCGCCCGTTCGGCGCTGCAGGATCAGGCTGCCAAGAAGGCACAGATCGAGAGCAACCGCGCCGCCGCCCAGGCTCAGCTCGACGCCGCCCGAGGGAACGTCGCGGGGCTGCAGGGGCAGCGTGAGGCGTACGCGACGTGGGAGGAGCAGAAACGCGCCGAGGACGCGCAGAAGGCGGCCATCGCCGCCGCGGCCCGGGAAGCCGCGACACAGGCCGCCGCGACACAGGCCGCCGCGCGGGTCGCCGCCAACGAGGCGGCTCGACAGCGCGCCGCGGAACTCGCCGCGGGGCAGCGCGCGCACACCACGATCGAGGAAGACTCGGAGGACGAGGACTCCGACTATTCCGCGGACGGTGGGACGACCACACCGAAGTCCACCCCCAAGTCGAAACCGTCGACCAGCGGTGAGGACCTGACCGGTAGCGAGGCCATCGAGACCGTCATCGACCGGGGTCTGTCCCAGATCGGTGTGGAGTACGCGTGGGGCGGCGGCGACGAGAACGGCCCGACCCTCGGCATCCGCGACGGCGGTGTCGCCGACAGTTACGGCGACTTCAACAAGGTCGGTTTCGACTGCTCCGGCCTGATGATCTATGCGTTCGCCGGGATCGGCATCTCCCTGCCCCACTACACCGGGTATCAGTACACCGCGGGCGAGCAGGTTCCCTCGGAGGAGATGCAGCGCGGCGACATGATCTTCTGGGGCCCGAACGCCAGCCAGCACGTCGCCCTGTATCTCGGAAACGACGAAATGCTGGAGGCCCCGCAGTCCGGATCGACCGTCCAGATCTCCCCGGTGCGATGGGATGGCATGACCCCTTACGCTGTCCGTATGGTGTCGTGATCCATGATGTCGATGAAGTAGTCCGCAGTGCGGATCGTGCTTGGTTGCGGCGGGGGTTGCTTGCACCTGGAATAGTTGAGCAAGTACGTGAACGGGCGGAACGATCTAGGTGAAAGCGGTGGATTCTTGGTGACCTCACGTGATGATGCGGTATCGGAGGGTGCAGCCCGGAAGGAGTCGCCCGCGAAGGCCGCTCCCGAAGGTGTGAAGAATGGGGGTGCGGCCAACGGATCGGGTCCCCAGAACGTCACCGCGCCGAATGCACCCTCACAGAACACGGGCACGCAGAGCGCGACGACGAAGACGGTCGCGCCCAATCTCGCCGCCGACGTCCAGACGCTGGAACGCGCGATCTACGAGGTCAAGCGCGTGATCGTCGGGCAGGACCGGCTCGTGGAGCGGATCCTGGTCGGTCTGCTCGCGAAAGGGCACGTGCTGCTCGAGGGTGTGCCCGGTGTCGCGAAGACCCTGGCCGTCGAGACGTTCGCGAAGGTGGTCGGCGGATCCTTCTCGCGTGTCCAGTTCACCCCCGACCTGGTGCCCACCGACCTGATCGGTACGCGCATCTACCGGCAGGGGCGTGAGGAGTTCGACACCGAACTCGGACCCGTCGTCGCGAACTTCGTGCTCGCCGACGAGATCAACCGCGCGCCGGCGAAGGTGCAGTCGGCGTTGCTCGAGGTGATGGCCGAGCGGCACGTCTCGATCGGCGGCAAGCGGTACCACATGCCCGACCCGTTCCTGGTGATGGCGACGCAGAACCCGATCGAGAACGAGGGGGTGTACCCGCTGCCGGAGGCGCAGCGCGACCGCTTCCTGTTCAAGATCCTCGTCGACTACCCGACGGTGGAGGAGGAGCGCGAGATCGTCTACCGGATGGGTGTCGATGCGCCGGAACCCCACCAGGTCCTCGATCCCGAGGAGCTCGTCCGCCTGCAGAAGGTCGCGAGCGGTGTTTTCGTGCACCACGCGCTGGTCGATTACGTGGTGCGGGTCATCGCGGCCACGCGCACGCCGGCCGAGTTCGGTCTCCCCGAGGTCGACGGCTGGATCGCGTACGGCGCGTCGCCGCGCGCGACGCTGGGCATCATCTCCTCGGCCCGGGCGTTGGCGTTGCTGCGCGGGCGTGACTATGTGGTGCCGCAGGACGTGCTCGAGGTGATCCCGGACGTGCTGCGTCACCGTCTCGTGCTGTCCTACGACGCTCTCGCCGACGAGGTCAGCCCGGACGACGTCATCTCCCGTGTGCTGCAGACCGTGGGTCTGCCGCAGATCGCCGCACAGCCGACGACGGTCCCGGCCGCTCCCGCCGGTCACCACGGACCGCCCGTCCCGTCCACGTCGGTGCCCGGACCGACGGCGATGAGCCAGCCACGGTGAGTGCGCGTACCGCCGGTGCGCAGAGTTCCGGCCCGCCGCCGTCGTTTCGCTCCGGCGAACTCCGTGATCCCAAACTGTCCGCCGCGCTGCGGACGCTGGAACTGACCGTCCGCCGCCGCCTCGACGGGGTGCTGCACGGAGACCATCTTGGCCTGATCCCGGGCCCGGGCTCCGAACCCGGTGATGCCCGCGAGTACCAGCCGGGTGACGACGTGCGTCAGATGGACTGGTCGGTGACCGCCCGGACGACGCACCCGCACGTCCGGCAGTCGGTGGCCGACCGGGAACTCGAGACGTGGCTCGTCGTCGACCTGTCGTCGAGCCTCGACTTCGGTACCGCCGGCTGCGAGAAGCGGGACCTCGTGGTGGCGGCTGCCGCCGCCGTCACGCACCTGACCAGCGGCGGCGGGAACCGGATCGGGGCGATCGTCTCGACCGGCGCCCAGACCACCCGGATCCCGGCCCGCGGCGGCCGCATCCACGCGCAGGCGATGCTGCGTCAGATCGCGACCACCCCGCACGCCCCGGACGGGGTGCGGGGCGACCTGCAGGGGGCGGTGGAGTCGTTGCGCCGACCCCAGCGTCGCCGCGGTCTGGCCGTCGTCATCAGTGACTTCCTGGGGCCGATCGACTGGGAGCGGTCGCTGCGGGCGATCTCCGGCCGCCACGACGTACTCGGGGTCGAGGTGCTCGACCCGCGAGATCTGGAATTACCCGACATGGGGGATGTAGTGCTGCACGATCCGGAGTCCGGACGGACCCGCGAGTTCACGACCACACCGCAACTGCGCGCCGACTTCGCGCGGGCCGCGGACGAGCACCGCCTGCAGGTGGAGCAGTCGTTGCGGCGCTGCGGCGCCCCGCTGCTCAGTCTGCGGACCGACCGGGACTGGATCTCGGATGTCGTGCGGTTCGTGTCCGCCCGGAAGCACAGTTACGGGACCGCGACGAACCAGAGGTCCCGCCGGTGAGCCTGTCCCAGTTCACCTCACCGTGGTGGCTGCTGTTCCTCCTGGTCGTCGTGGCATTGGTCGCGGGATACGTGTGGGTGCAGCGTCAGCGGCAGAAGCACACCCTCCGGTTCACCAACTTCGCGCTCCTCGAGAAGGTGGCGCCGTCGCGGCCGGGCCGGGCCCGGCACATTCCGGCGCTGCTCATGGTGCTGGCGCTGGTGTTCTTCAGCGTGGCGCTGGCCGGACCGACGGAGGACAAGCGGGTTCCGCGGAACCGGGCCACCGTGATCCTCGTCATCGACGTGTCGTTGTCGATGAAGGCGACCGACGTGGAACCGACCCGGCTGGCCGCGGCGCAGGACGCCGCGAAGTCGTTCGCCGACGGGCTCACCCCCGGCATCAACCTCGGTCTCGTCGCGTTCGCAGGCACGGCCTCGGTGCTGGTGTCGCCGACCACCAACCGGGAGGCGTCGAAGGTGGCGATCGACAATCTGCAGTTGAGCGAGCGGACCGCCACCGGTGAGGCGATCTTCACGTCGCTGCAGTCGATCGACACCCTGGCCGCGGTGCTCGGCGGCAGTGATCAGGCGCCGCCCGCCCGCATCGTGCTGCTCTCGGACGGCAAGCAGACGGTCCCCGAGAACCCGGACGATCCGCGCGGCGGATTCACCGCCGCCCGGCAGGCGAAGGACAAGGACGTCCCCATCTCGACGATTTCGTTCGGCACCAGCTACGGCAAGGTCGAGATCGAGGACGAACGCATCCCCGTGCCCGTCGACGATCCGTCGCTGCGGGAGATCGCGAATCTCTCCGGGGGCAGCTTCTTCACGGCGTCGAGCCTGGAGGAACTGCGCGACGTCTACGACACCCTCGAGGAGCAGATCGGTTTCGAGACCACCCGCGGCGACGCCAGCCGCCCTTGGCTCGTGCTCGGTGTCCTGTCCGCCACGGCGGGGCTGATCCTCGCGCTGGTCCTGCGTCAACGGCTGCCGTGATCTGCGTTCCACCGCGGCCCCGCGCTTCCACTCCTGCACATCTGAACAGATAGGTTGATCCCCATGTCTACCCCACAAACTACTGACGCGTCAGTTAGGACGGTGTCCACTCCCCGGTCGGTGCTCGTCACCGGCGGCAACCGCGGGATCGGCCTCGCTGTCGCGCAGCGCCTCGCGGCGGACGGCCACAAGGTCGCGGTCACGCACCGCGGCTCGGGTGCGCCCGACGGGCTGTTCGGCGTCCAGTGCGACGTCACCGACACCGAGTCGGTCGACCGCGCCTTCAAAGAGGTGGAAGCGCACCAGGGTCCCGTCGAGGTTCTCGTCGCGAACGCCGGCATCACCGACGACACGCTGATCATGCGGATGACCGAGGAGCAGTTCACCTCCGTCGTCGACGCCAACCTGACCGGCGCGTTCCGCGTCGCGAAGCGGGCCACGCGGTCGATGCTGCGGGCGCGGTTCGGCCGGTTCGTGTTCCTCGGGTCGGTCGTCGGTCTGGCCGGTGGTCCCGGCCAGGTGAACTACGCGGCGTCGAAGGCCGGTGTGGTCGGCATCGCGCGGTCGCTGACCCGTGAGCTCGGTTCCCGGTCGATCACCGCGAACGTGGTGGCCCCGGGATTCATCGACACCGACATGACCGCGGTCCTCGACGACAAGTACAAGGACATGATCACCGGCGCGGTTCCGCTGCAGCGGCAGGGCAAGCCCGAGGAGGTCGCCGCGGTGGTGAGCTTCCTGGCCTCCGACGATTCCGCCTACGTCTCCGGCGCGGTGATCCCCGTCGACGGCGGCCTCGGCATGGGCCACTAGCTCTCCCCACCCCACTTCCCGGACTTTTTCTTCACAGGAGGACACCTCATGGGCGGATTGCTCGAAGGTAAGACCATTCTCGTCACCGGCATCATCACGGACGCGTCCATCGCGTTCCACGTCGCCAAGGTCGCCCAGGAACAGGGCGCCAAGGTGATCATCACCGGCTTCGACCGTCTCCGGCTGATCGACCGCATCGCGCAGCGCCTGCCGCAGCCGGTGCCGCCCGCGCTGGAACTGGACGTGCAGAACCCGGAGCACCTCGCGAGCCTCGCCGACCGCATCCGGGAGATCGCGCCCGAGGGTGTCGACGGCGTCGTGCACTCCATCGCGTTCGCGCCGCGGTCCTGCCTGGGCAGCCCGTTCTTCGACGCACCGTGGTCGGATGTGGGAGTGGCGTTCGAGGTCTCCGCCTACTCGTACGCGTCGCTGTCGAAGGCGCTGCTGCCGGTGCTGAACGACAACGCGTCGATCGTCGGCATGGACTTCGATCCCGCGCGCGCGGTGCCGTTCTACAACTGGATGGGCGTCGCCAAGGCGACGCTCGAGTCGGTGAACCGGTATGTCGCCAAGGAGGTCGGCGAACGCGGTATCCGCTCGAACCTCGTCGCGGCCGGCCCGATCAAGACCCTCGCCGCCAAGGCCATCGCCGGTACCGCCACCGACGACGCCAAGCAGATGAACGAACTGAACACGGCGTGGGACGAGCGTGCGCCCATCGGCTGGAACGTCGACGACCCGGAGCCGGTCGCGAAGACCGTGTGCACCGTGCTGTCCGACTGGCTTCCCGGCACCACCGCGTCGATCATCTACGTCGATGGTGGCGCCCACGCGATGGCCGGCTAGGGCACTACCCGGGGAGTGCGCCCCGAATGGCACCACGGAAGATGGGGATCATGATCGCTGCGAATTCGACGGACGGTTCCGGTTCCCGGTTCGATGCCCTTCTCGTGTTGTCGTTCGGGGGTCCGGAGCAGCCCGCCGACGTGCGCCCGTTCCTGGAGAACGTCACCCGGGGCCGGGGGGTGCCGCCCGAACGTCTGGACGCGGTCGCCGAGCACTACCTGCACTTCGGGGGTGTGTCGCCGATCAACGCCCTCAATCGCGACATCATCTCCCGCGTCGAATCCGAATTGGCAAGCGCCGGAATGGATCTGCCCGTCTATTTCGGTAACCGGAACTGGTATCCGATGGTTGAGGACGCCGTCGCCCGGATGGGCGCGGACGGGGTGCGGTCCGCTCTCGTGTTCCCGACCTCGGCGTGGGGCGGGTACTCGGGCTGCAGGCAGTACCACGAGGATGTCGCCCGGGCGCGGGCCGCGGCCGGGGACGGGGCACCGCACCTGCTGAAGCTGCGGCAGTACTACGACCACCCGCTGCTGATCGGGGCGTTCGCCGACGCCGTCCGCGAGGCCGCGGCGCAGCTCCCCGCCGGGCGCCGGGCCGGCGCCCGGCTGGTGTTCACCGCGCATTCCGTGCCGGTGTCCGCGGACGTCAACGCGGGACCGCCCACGGAGGGCGGTCATCTCTACAGCAGGCAGGTGGCCGAGGCGGCCCGGCTCACCGCCCGCGCCGCCGGCTTCGACGACTTCGACCTGGTGTGGCAGTCCCGGTCCGGGCCACCCCAGGTGCCGTGGCTCGAACCGGACATCTGCGACCACCTGGACGCCCTCGCCGGCCGCGGGGTGGGCGCGGTGATCGTGTGCCCGGTGGGATTCGTGTCCGATCACCTCGAGGTGGTGTGGGATCTCGACACCGAGGCCCGGGACAGGGCTGCCGAACTCGGCATCGACTTCGTACGCGCGGCCACCCCCGGAACGGATCGGCGGTTCGCGGAACTCGTCGTCGCACTCGTGGCCGAGCAACTGGCCGGCGCACCCGCCGCGCGGCTCGGTTCCGAGCCGCTGCTCGGTTCGACCCTCGACGGTCGGTCCTGCGCGGTCGACTGCTGCAAGGCCGTGGTCAGGCCGTCAGGCCGTCCCGCGCACACGCATTGACGGCGGCGGTGCGCGCCGAGCGCACCGCCGACCGCAGCGGCCGCAGTAGGTCTTCGAGCGTGGCCGCACCCGACGCGGACACGGTGCGCGCGGGGGCCATCTGCTCGGCGACCGTGAGAATCGCGGCCACCTGATCGGCCGAGTCCAGGATCCGCAGCGCCCGCGGGGCGATCGTCGTCGGATACCGGTGCCGCGCGGACTGCGCCAGCGCGTCGGCGATCAGCGCGCGCGGGTCGGCGCCGAAACCGGAATCGAGCATGTGCAGCGCCTCGAGCGCGGCCGCGGCGTCCCGCACCGCCTGCCGCATCGTGAACTCGGCCTCACCCAGCCCGGTGTGGTGGGCGTCGAGGGGAAGCCGCTCGATCGTCGACACCGTCCAGCGCAGCACGTCCGGACCCTCGACGTGCGGGACCAGCCCCGTTCCGGACCGGCCGGGCGGTCCGACGAGCACACCCTCGCCCGCGCTGATCGCGGCGGACGCGAACTCGGTGCCCGCGGGAAGCCCGCGCACGTCGCCCGGCCCGGGCAGCACCAGCCGGATCTCGGTCTCGGGCTGCGACACGGAGCGGCGCATCGTCTGCAGCAACGCCGTCACCCCGGCGTCCTGCGGGTGGGGCCACGGCAGCCCGGTGCGGCCGGCCGTCCCCTCGTCCTCGGCGCAGGCGAGATGCATCGGCGCCCACGCGTGGAGGGCGTCGATGACGTCGTCGGGTGCACTGTTCCCGGCGAGCCAGGAACTGGCCCACACGGTGAGAGTGGCGCTGGGTGAAGTCACGATAAACGAGCATATGTCGGCGTGGCGGCGTGTGCGTAACGGCGCCGCTGGCATAGCGTCAGCGCCCGTGAGCGGAGGCGACAGATACGGCGACATCTTTTCCGGACACCCACGCGCGCGGAAGCCCGTGACGCCGACGGTCCCGGCCGAGCGGGACCTGGTGGTCGAGGACGCCGGCACCGGTTTCTGCGGGGCGGTGGTCGGGTTCGAGCGCACCTACGACGGCGATTTCGTCCGCCTCGAGGACGGGGCGCGGCGCACCCGGTTGTTCGCGATGCGGGAGGCGGCGTTCCTGATCGACGGGAAACCGGTCACCCTGGTCCGCCCGGCGGCCAAGCCCGCCGGACCGGCCACCACCCGATCGGCGTCGGGATCCACCAAGGTGGAGGGGCTGCGGGCCCGGACGGCGCTGGCGAGCCGGATCTGGGTGGAGGGCGTGCACGACGCCGCCCTCGTGGAACGGGTGTGGGGGCACGACCTGCGCGTCGAAGGTGTCGTCGTCGAGCACCTCGAGGGTCTCGACAATCTCGGGGAGCGGCTCGCCGAATTCCGGCCCGGCCCCGGACGGCGCGTCGGGGTCCTCGTCGATCACCTCGTCACCGGATCGAAGGAGACCCAGCTGACCCAGGGCCTCGGGCCGAATGTGCTCGTGACCGGGCACCCGTTCATCGACGTGTGGGAGGCGGTCCGCCCGTCGGCGGTGGGCATCGAGGCGTGGCCGAAGATCCCGCGCGGTGAGGACTGGAAGACCGGGGTGTGCCGCGAATTGGGGTGGGGGACACCGCGCGACGGCTGGCGCCGGGTCTATTCGGCCGTCAACACGTTCCGGGACCTGGAGGCACCGCTGATCGGGGCGGTCGAACAGCTGGTCGACTTCGTCACCGTCGGTTCCGGAGATTCTGGTTAGATGGTGTTGTGGCTGCATTGATTTGGCTGGTAGCGGGGGTGCTGCTCGCCGCCGCGGAAGCGTTGACGGGGGATTTCTTCCTCCTCATGCTGGCGGGCGGTGCGCTGGCCACGGCCGGGGTCACCGCGATCACCGACTTCCCGGTCTGGGTCGACGCGGTGATCTTCGGGGTGCTGTCCCTCGCCCTGATCCTCGGGGTGCGGCCGGTGTTGTTGCGTAAGTTCGAGACCCCTCCGCCGACCCCGACCGGGATCGAGGCGCTGACCGGCAAGCAGGCCCTGGTGCTCCAGGAGGTCGCCGAACACGCGGGGCAGATCAAGCTCGGCGGCGACGTCTGGACGGCCCGCCCGCTCGACAGCACGGAAGTGTATCCACCGGGAACGACCGTGACGGTAATGCAAATTGACGGCGCGACCGCCGTCGTATGGAGGGGACCGTAGATGGCAGCGCTCATCGTGTTGATCGTGCTCGTGTTGTTCGTCGCCCTGGTGGTGGCCAAATCGGTGGCGCTGGTGCCGCAGGCCGAGGCCGCGGTGATCGAGCGACTGGGCCGGTACGCGCGGACCGTGTCGGGCCAGCTGACGTTCCTGATCCCCTTCGCGGACCGCATCCGGGCCAAGGTGGACCTGCGTGAACGGGTGGTGTCGTTCCCGCCGCAGCCGGTGATCACCCAGGACAACCTGACGCTGAACATCGACACCGTCGTGTACTTCCAGGTCACCAACCCGCAGGCCGCGGTGTACGAGATCAGCAACTACATCGTCGGTGTCGAGCAGTTGACCACCACCACGCTGCGCAACGTCGTCGGCGGGATGACGCTGGAGGAGACGCTCACCTCCCGTGACTCCATCAACGGGCAGCTGCGTGGCGTGCTGGACGAGGCCACCGGCCGGTGGGGTCTGCGCGTGGCCCGGGTCGAACTCAAGAGCATCGATCCGCCGCCGTCGATCCAGGAGTCGATGGAGAAGCAGATGAAGGCGGACCGCGAGAAGCGGGCCACCATCCTCACCGCCGAGGGTCACCGGGAGTCGGCCATCAAGACGGCGGAGGGCGACAAGCAGTCCCGCATCCTCGCCGCGGAGGGCGCGAAGCAGGCGTCGATCCTCACCGCGGAGGGTGAGCGGCAGTCCCGCATCCTGCGGGCGCAGGGTGACCGGGCCGCGAAGTACCTGCAGGCGCAGGGGCAGGCGAAGGCGATCGAAAAGGTGTTCGCCGCAATCAAATCCGGCAAGCCCACCCCCGAACTCCTCGCCTACCAGTATCTGCAGACGCTGCCGCAGATGGCGCAGGGCGACGCGAACAAGGTGTGGCTGGTGCCCAGCGACTTCGGTGACGCCCTCAAGGGGTTCGCGAAGACCCTCGGCGCGCAGGGGCAGGACGGGGTGTTCCGGTACGAACCGTCCACCACGGAGGAGGATCTGCCCAAGCCCGAGGACGATTCGGAAGAGGTCGCCGACTGGTTCGAGACCAAGTCCGACCCGGCCATCGCGCAGGCCGTCCGCGCCGCCGAGGTCGAGGCACGTCGTCCAGTCGACGGTCCGGGACCGCTCGCGAACCCCGGTGGCGCCGACGAGCATCCGCCGCTGGATCCGGGGGGAGCGCCCGGGCAGCTGCCGCCGCCCGTCACCCCGCCGGGACAGTAGCGGCGTACCGGCGCAGCACCGGCCGGAGCACACGGAAGAGTTGTTCGGGTGTGTGCTCGAGGTAGCAGTGATCGCCCGTCATGATGCGCACCTCGCGCAGCTCGGTGGTGTGCCGATCCCAGGCGCGGAGATCCCGCTCGCCGACCAGCGGATCGGCGTCCGCGCCGAGCACGTGCACCGGACAGGGAAGCGGCGGGTCTGCGGGATCGCGGTACCCGGTGCAGAGGCGCAGATCGTCGCGCAGTGCGGGGAGGCAGTGGTCCCGCCATGCCGGCCGGGCCGGGAGGTCGGCGGGCAGACCGCCCGTGGCGCGCAGCAACTCGATCAGGGACGGGTCGTCCAGGTCGTCGACCGGCGGCAGCGGCGAGGGCAGGTGCGGCGCCGAGTACGCGGACAGCAGCAGCGCGCGCGGGAGCGGGCGCCCGGCCGCGCGCCGGCGGCACGCGAGCCGGTACGCCACCAGCGCCCCCATGCTGTGCCCGAAGAAGACGTGCGGCTGCGTGAGCGGTTCGGCGAGTTCGGACTCGAGTGCGGTGACGAGGGACTCGACGTCGGTGAATCCGGTCTCGCCGGCACGGCTCTCCCGGCCGGGCACGTGCACGGGCCACACCGACACGTGCGGGCTCAGGGCGCGGTGCCAGTGCCGGTACGTCGAGGGTCCGCCGCCGGCGTGGGGGAAGCAGAACAGCAGGAGGGGGCCGGGCACGGCGCTACGCGGCCGCGACGAGCGTGGCGAGTTCGTCGGCGAGAGCTGCCACCGTGGACCGGATCTGGTCCTCGGTGTGGCACGAGGTGACGAAGAAGCGCAGCCGCGCGAGGTCTTCCGGCACGGCCGGGTAGAGGATGGGGTTCACGTTGATGCCGCGCCGGAGCAGTGCGTTGGACAGGGCGAGGGTGCGGAGTGAATCCCCGACGATGCACGGGATGACCGGGGTGTCCTTCGAGTCCCCGGTGTCGATTCCGGCGTCCGTGGCGAGCTGCAGGAAGAGCCGGGAGTTGCGCCGCAACCGGTCCAGTGCCTCGGGTTCGGCGCGCATCTGCCGGATCGCGGCCAGGGACGCCGCGGCATTCATCGGCGTGATCCCGACGCTGTAGACGAAGCCGGGCGTCGTGTACTTCAGGAAGCGGATGAGCTCGGCGCTGCCCGCGACGTAGCCGCCGCAACCGGCCAGGGCCTTCGACATCGTGCCGGACCACAGCTCCACGTCGTCGCGGTCGACGTCGAAGTGCTCGCCGATGCCCCCGCCGGTGGCGCCGAGCACCCCGATGCTGTGCGCCTCGTCGATCATCATCAGCGCCCGATGCTTCTTCTTCACCGCGATCATCGCGGGCAGGTCGGGGATGTCGCCGTCCTGGCTGTAGACGCCCTCGATGACGATGAGGACCCGCCGGTACTGCGATCGGATCGCGGTGAGGAGGGCGTCCAGCGCGGCGTGGTCGTTGTGCGGGAAGGGACGCCGGGTGGCGCCGGACAGGGCGCAGCCCTGCAGGATGCTGTCGTGCGCGAGGCTGTCGTGGATGACCAGGTCGCCCTCCCCGAGGAGATGACCGATGACCGTGACGTTGGTGGCGTGTCCGCTGACGAGGGCGATCGCGTCCTCGGTGCCGAGCAGGCCGGCCAGTTCGGCCTCGAGTTCCTGGTGTACCGGTTTCTCCCCGGACAGCAGCCGACTGGCCGAGCAGGAACTGCCGTAGCGGGCGACCGCGTCCTGCACGGCCGAGACGACGGCGGGGTGCCCGGACATGCCGAGGTAGTTGTAGCTGGAGAAGTTGACGACGTCCGCGCCCCCGATCGTCGACGTGTCCCGGGTGACGCCGTCGTTGACGAGGAAGTACGGGTTGGTGACCCCGAGCCCCTCGGCGGAGGTCAGCCGTGCGGCGAGCGCCTGAACCTCCGGGAACTCCGCGATGCGGAACTCGGGTGCCACGGTCCGTTCCGGTTCCGGGACAGCCGTCACCGTGCGGCGCGACCCGGGTGCGTGGTGCGCGGTCACGTGTTCGATCACATCGCCGAGTGTGCGGCTCGGTGAGAACCAGTGCGGTTCGACGACGAGACCGGGGAATGCGCGGCTCACCCCGCCGAACAGGTCGGTGATCATGATCGAGTCGAATCCGAGGTCGCCGACGATCGTCTGCGTCGTCTTCAGTGCGGCCGCGGGGAATCCGCTGACCCGGGCGACTTCCGTGCGGACCCTGGTCGCGACGTCGCCGACCGCGATCGCGGGACCCGGCCCGGCGTCCGGCGTCGCCGCCGGCGCGGGCGCGGGGAGGGCAACCGTGGGAGCGCCGTTGGCGGCAGCGGCGAGAACGGCGGCCTGTTCCCGGAAGAGCGCGATCAGCTGGTCCATGGTGGTGTCCTCGGGTTCTCGTGTGACGGTGGGCGATGCGGTGACGGTGGCCTGGGCCGCGGCGGCGGGTGCGTCCTCGGGTGTCCAGAAGCGGGCGGTGGTGGCGAACTGGTATCCGCTGAGCCGCCGCCGGACCCGTGAGTCCGGTTCGTACAGCGCATCCCACACGGGGTTCAGTCCGTCCCGGTACAGGGCGGCGACGGTGTCGGGGAGTTCGGCTCCGGTCGCGGCGGGACCGGGGCACGGTGCCAGGTGCCGCGCGGGCGAATCGTGATGGGCGCGAGCGACGAGCGGCAACAGGATTCGTGCGGGGCCCACCTCGATCAGGTGGGTCGGATCGCAGGTCAGGGCGGCCGCGGTGGCGTCCGCGAACCGCACGGTCGCCGTGATGTGGTCGGTCCAGTAGGCCGCGTCCATCGGCTCGTCGACGTCGAGCAACCGGCCGCGTGTGGTGGAGAAGATCGGGATCTCGGGCTGTCGGTACGTGCAGCCGGCGGCGACCTCCGCGAACGCGTCCTGTATCGGCGCCATGGCGGGGGAGTGGAAGGCATGCGACACGGTGAGCCGGCGGACGCGGAGTCCGGCCGCGGTCAGTGCGGCGCCGAGGCGTTCGAGTGCGTCGGCCGCCCCCGACAGCACCACGTCCCGCGGCCCGTTCACCGCTGCCAGCGCGGCCGCGGGTTCGCCGGCGAGCAGGTCGGCGACCTCGTCCGGGGTGGCCCGGACCGCGAGCATCGTGCCGGCGGCGGGCAGTTGCTGCATGAGCCGTCCCCGCGCGACGATCAGCCGGCACGCGTCGTCCAGGTCGAACACGCCGGCGTGCGCCGCGGCGGCGTACTCGCCGACGCTGTGACCGACCAGCCACGCCGGTTCGACACCCAGCTCGCCGAGCGTCCGGGCGAGCGCGTATTCGACCGCGAACAGGGCGGGCTGCGCGAACTCGGTCCGGTGGATGTCGTCACCGGCATCGAACAGCATCTCCCGCACCGAGCGGCCCAGATGCGGTGTCATCCGCTCGTCCACGTCGGACAGTGCACGCCGGTAGCCGCCGTGGTGCTCGTGCAGCGCGCGGGACATTCCCGGGTGCTGCGCGCCCTGACCGGTGAAGAACCAGCCGATGCTGACGGGGCGGGCCGCGCCGGACAGCGACGCGCGCAGGTCTTCGTCGGCCGCGACCGCGCGCAGCGCCGCGACGGCCTCGTCCCGGTGGTGTGCGGTGAGCGCGAGGCGGTGGCGCCCGGATGCCTTGACCGTGTTGGTGGTCCAGCACACCCGGCCCAGATCCGCGCCGGGTCGTGCGAGATCGTCGGCCAGGACGGCGGCGGTGCGGGCGAGGCCGTCCGGGTTGTTCGACGACAGGGTGAGCACGCCGCCGCCGGTGCTCGGCGCGGCCGGGGTGGTGGCGGGCGCGGAGGCCAGCAGCATGTGGGCGTTGGTGCCGCCGAGGCCGAAACTGCTGACGGCGCCGTGCGCGTCGTCGTCGGGCAGCGTCATCGGCTCGGACAGGAGTCGGAGGCCGTTGTCCGCCAGGCGGAGTCGCGGGTTCGCGTCCTCCGCGTAGCGGCTGGGGGGTACCACGCGGTGGTGCAGGGACAGGGCCACCTTGATCAGGCCGGCCACGCCGGCCGCCCCCTCCGTGTGGCCGAGATTGCCTTTGATCGATCCGATCGCGCACGGCTGCGGCCGGGTCACCCCGTGGACGTGGCCGAGGGCCTTGACCTCGATCATGTCGCCGAGCACCGTCCCGGTGCCGTGGGCCTCGACGAACGCGACCTGGGCGGGCGTGACACCGGCACGCCGGTAGGCCGTCTCGACGACCTGCTGCTGGGCCCAGCGGTTGGGTGCGGTGATCCCGTTGCTGCGGCCGTCGTTGTTGACGGCGCTGCCCTTGATCACCGCGTAGATCGGCAGGCCCTCGGCCTGCGCGTCCTCGAGCCGGCGCAGCACGAGCACCGCGACACCCTCGCCGCGACCGATGCCGTCCGCCGTCCCGCTGAACGGTTTGCACCGGCCGTCCGGTGCGGACAGCCCGGCCTGGGTGTAGAAGACGTTCACCGTGGGGGTCAGGGTGAGGTTGACGCCCCCGGCGAGGGCCTGATCGCATTCCCCGGACCGCAGCGCCGCGCAGGCGAGATGGACGGCGACGAGGGACGACGAGCAGGCCGTGTCGATCGCCATGCTCGGGCCCTGCAGGTTCAGGTGATAGGACACCCGGTTGGCGGTCATGAAATAGCCGTTGCCGCTGCCGAGTTGGGGGGTGATACGCGTGGTGTCACGCATCTGGAGATTCCACTCGTTGGCCATGACGCCCATGTACACGCCGGTGTTCGACCCGGCCTGCGCCCGCGGGTCCAGGGTGGCGTCCTCGAGCGCACGCCACGCCGCCTGCAGCAGCAGCCGCTGTTGTGGGTCCATCGCCGCGGCCTCGCGGGGCGCGATGCCGAAGAATTCGTGGTCGAACGCGTCGGCGTCGGTGAGGAATCCGCCGTTGCGGTTGTTGACCGCGCCGGGACCACCGGCGGCGTCGAAGACGTCGTCCGCGTTCCATCTCGAGGTGGGGACATCGGTGATTCCGTCGCCGCCGCCCATCAGCAGCGCCCACAGCGCGTCGGCGTCGGGTGCCTGCGGGAAGCGGCAGTCGAGGCCGACGACGGCGACGTCGGTCATGAGGCCGTCCGGTACCGGGCTGCGGCCTCGCCGACGACGAAGACGGCCATTTCGGCGATGGTCGGATACTCGAACACCACGGTGGGATCGAGTTCGAGGTCCCAGCGGTCCTCGATCTCGCCGCACAGGCTCACCGCGGACACCGATTCGATTCCCAGTTCGGCGAGGGGCAGGTGGGGGTCGACCTCGCGCACCGGTTGTTCGGTGTGGAAGGCCACCCTGCCGGCGAGCCAGTCGATGACGGGTGCGTGGTCGCGCGGGGTGCTCTGTTCGGGGATACGCATATGTGTTCTCTCCTGGTCGGTGATCGGGGGTCAGGCGGGTGCTGCGACGGCGGTGGTCCGGAGGCGTTGCACCGCCGGGTCGATCTCCTCGTGCAGCACCGCGTCGACGCGGGACTGCAGGAACGACGCGCGCATCGATCTGCGCTGGACCTTCCCGCTCGTGGTGCGGTGCACCCCGTGCCGGTCGACGAGCACCACACTCGGGGCGTGGACGTCGAAGTCGCGGGCGACGGCGAGCCGGATCCGGCGTGCGAGGCCGGGCAGCGTCAGGTCGTCGATCAGCGCGGTCTTGACCTCGTGGATCACCAGCAGCCGCTCGTGCTGCCCGGTATCCATCGACAGCACCACCCCGGTGGCACCGGTGAGCGCCGGGTGCAGGTCCCGGACGGCCTCCTCGATGTCCTGCGGGTACAGGTTGCGGCCGTTGACGATCAGCAGGTCCTTCAGGCGGCCGGTG
Organism: Rhodococcus mengyinensis; assembly: GCF_048381435.1. Taxonomy (NCBI): domain Bacteria; kingdom Bacillati; phylum Actinomycetota; class Actinomycetes; order Mycobacteriales; family Nocardiaceae; genus Rhodococcus; species Rhodococcus mengyinensis. The sequence continues at coordinate 144,382 of NZ_JBLWIT010000133.1, forward strand.
ACGTAGAGGTGACCGTCGTCGTCGGTCACCCCGAGGTCACCGGTGCGCAGGTACGGTCCGTCGCCGGCGAGGGTGGCGCGGAACTTCTGCTCGGTCTCGTCCGGCCGGTTCCAGTAACCGGCGGCGACGCTGCCACCGGAGATCCAGATCTCCCCGACCCGGCCGTGCGGCAGCTCCCGGCCGGTGTGCGGGTCGACGATGCGGATGTCGCACCCGAACGGCCGGCCGCTGCCGACCAGCCGGACACCGCCGACCCGCGGGGTGAGCTCGTGGCGCTCCAGCGCGGCGGCGTCGACGTCGAGATACTTTGGGGCGCAGCCCACCTCGCTCGCGGTGGCGAGCAGGGTCACCTCGGCCATCCCGTACGCGGTCAGGAACGCGCCCGCCGGGAAGCCGTAGGGCGCGAGCCGGTCGGTGACGGCGTCGAGGGTGCGTGGCCGGATGGGTTCGGCCCCGTTCAGCGCGACCCGCACCGAGGAGAGATCCAGCCCGGCCAGTTGGTCGTCGGAGATCCGGCGGGCGACGAGGTCGTACGCGAAGTTCGGGCCGAGGGTCATGTCGGCGCGGTACCGGTCGATCAGCTGCAGCCATCGCACCGGGCGCTTGAGGAAGGCCATCGGCGACATGAACACGAGATTGCCGCCGACGTAGAGCGGCAGCAGCAGCATCCCGATCAGCCCCATGTCGTGGAAGTGCGGGAGCCAGCCGGCGCCGGTCACCGTGTCGTCCGCACCGTTGGCGAGGGTCATGGCCGCGGCGTTGTGCAGCAGGTTCCCGTGGGTCACCATCACGCCCTTCGGCTCGCTGGTGGAACCGGAGGTGTACTGGAGGAACGCCAGGGTGTCGCCGTGCAGGTCCGGGAGCCGCCAGTCGTCGGGATCACCCGGTTCGGTGGTGTCGGTGGCGGCGACGGAGACCGTGGCGGCGAGCCCGGAGTCGCGGATCCAGGTGTCGAGCGGCTCGGCGACCGCGGCGGTGGTGAGGACGAGGCGCACGTCGGCGTCATCGAACATCGTGGCGACGCGCTGCATGCTGCGCGCGTCGTGCGGGACGGGCGCGGGGACGGCGACCACCCCGGCGTAGAGGCACCCGAGAAACGCGCGGAGGAAGTCGATTCCGTCGACGTACAGCAGCATCACCGGATGTTCGACCTCGGGCCGGGTCGACAGCCACACCGCCAGTGCGCGGGCGTCGCGATCCAGGTCGCGGTAGGTCACTTCCTCGGCGACGAGTTCCCGGCCGACCTCACGGTGGTAGATGTAGGACCGGTCGTCGCCGTAGACGGCGACCTGGGCGCGGACGTGGGACACGAAATCGGTAGGCACGAAACTTTTCTCCCTCGATGCGGACGAGTACGACTCTCGTCCGCGTCGAGGAGGGATCCCACCACCCCGAGGGCTGGTTCTGCGCACCCCTGGGGTGACGGTCCTGCACCGGTGGATGCCGCCGGGAACGGCTTACGTGATGAGGGCGCGTCCCGTTCCGCACACCGCGATCGCCCAGAGCACGCTGGTGAACGTGCCGATGATGAATTGTTCCGACGCGTGCGGTTCGCGCAGTTCGGGGTAGCGGGCCAGTCCCTTGACCGCCAGGACGACGGCGATGCCCTCCGGCCAGGCCGCGAGGATCGCCACCGCGACGGCGGCACGCTCGAGGAGTCCGATGATCCGTCCTCCGCGCAGCGGCCCGGCGTCCGGCCGCGGGTCGGAACCGGCGTCGGGCTGGCGGCGCGCGATCCGGAACGCGGCGAGCACGAGGGGCGCCCCGCCGGTGGCGGCGGCCGCGACGCACAGGACGAGGGTCGCGGCGAGCGCGAAGCCCGTGACCGGGGTGGTGGCGGAGGCGGCGAGCGCGGCGACGGCCAGGGCGAGCGCGACCACGATCGGTGCCGCCCACTGCGACATCCAGCGGGGGCTGCGGGGCGCCGCGAGGGCCAGCGGTGCGACGGCGGCGACGCCGAGGGCGATGAGTGCGAGGGTCGTCACGTGTCCGCCTTGCGTAGGAGTCGTTCGGCCAGTCGTCGTCCGGCGGTCTCGACGTGCCAGCCGGCGGTGGAGAGTCGTTGGGAGACCGCCTGCTTGCTGATGCCCAGCGCGCGGGCCGCCTCGGTCTGGGTGGAGCCGTGCCGCATCTGTTCGACGGCCTCGCGGCCCTCCTCGGTGCGGCGCGCGACGAGGATCGCGACGAGGGTGAGGGCGGTGTCGGCGTCGGCGGCGCCGTCGGGGTCGGAGCCTTCGACGGCCACCCGGCCGGGGGCGTTCTTGGCGCGGTCGACGGCGACCCGTGCGGATTCGAACGCGGGGCCGCGCCCGGCCCGGGTCTCGGCGGGGAGGGGTTCTTCGACGGGGCCGGCGCCGATGCCGATGCTCCAGTGTTCGCGTCCGACGAGGTCGAGTGCGAGGTCGACGACGGTGGCCGGGTCCGCGACCACGGCCTGGACCTCGTCGCCGGCGGTCCGCTGGAACGGGCGGACGAGGTCGCGGTGCGCGAATTCGGTGAGGAGTTGCGCGACGCGGTCGACGTCGCGGCGGCTTCCGCGCTGGTCGACCGTCAACACGAACATGGGTCAAGGTTAGAAACTGGATACCACGATGTCAAGACTCAAAGCTTGACTTTCCTGGTTCAAGGCTGCGCGATTGACTCGTCCTCGGTGGGGCGGTCCACGGCCCCGTCCGGCATCGCGTCGCCGGAACCGTCCAGCGGCCGCCGGGAATCGACCACCAGCCCGGCGATTCCGACGACGATGCACACCGCGGACAGCACGAGAAGGCCCGGCTTCGTCTCCCCGGTGAGGGCGTCGCCGAGAACGACGATGCCGACGGTCCCCGGCAGCACACCGACCACGGTGGCCAGCACGTACGGGACCAACCGGATCGAGGACACCCCGGCGCAGTAGTTCACCACCGAGAACGGGACGAACGCGATCAGGCGCAGCGACCCGACGGCGAGCCAACCGCGCCGGGCGATCCGCTCGTCCACCCGGCGGATCGTCGGATTGGAGATGCGCTGCCACACCACGTCCCGGCCGACGGCGCGCACCAGGTAGAGGGCGAGTACGGCACTGACCGTCGACGCCAGTACCGCGATCGCGATGCCCAGCCACGCACCGAACAGCAGGCCGGCACTCAGCGTGAACACCGTGCGAGGGAACGGGAACACCGTCACCACCGCGTGCACGGCGAAGAAGACGAGCGGAAAAGCCGGCCCGACGGATCGCGCCCATTCCCGCACCTGCAGCACGGACGGGTGCGGGGCCAGCAGCGCCACGACGACCAGCGCGACTGCCAGTACTGCGACGCCGATCACCCTGCGGTCCCCGAGGCGTCTCTTCACAGGGCACCAGGCTACCCGGGTGACCGGTGCGGGGCGCCGCGAGCGGCGGGTCAGGACGGGCGGCGGCGACCCGTCACGGTCGCCTCGACGCAGATCCGCCCGCCCGAGGTCCCGGCCACCCGGGCCACCGCCACCGAGCGGCCCGCCCTGACCACGTCCGCGGTGAACGTGGTGTCGCGGTCGAGAGGAATCGGGCGGAAGTAGTTGATCCGCGCGGACGCCGTGTCCGTGTCCGCGCCGGCCCGGCTCAGGGCCGCGTTCGCCGCGAGGTCCATCGCGCATGCCTGGACGCCGCCGTGCATGAACCCGAGCTTGTTCGCGATCAGCGGGTTGGCCGGCACCACGATCCGGGCGCCGGGTCCGTCCTCGATCCGCCCGCCGATCCAGTCGAGCGGCGCGACCCCCGGTTCCGGGAAGTCGGGCAGGGCCGACCCGTCCGCGCCCGGTGCCGGCAGGTCCACGAAGTTGCCCCACAGGGTGCCGGTGGCGATGAGGGTGCCCGCCGAGTCGTGGACGCGGGCGGTCGAGGTGCCGCCGTCGGCGGTGAGCGCGAGGAGCCGGCTCTCCGCCCGCAGCGTCGGACCCTGCCACCGCCGGGGTGTGAGGACGTCCACCGACAATTCGGCCGTGACCAGGCCGTCGCGTGCTCCGCGGCGGTCCCACACGGTGAATCCGAGGAGATCGTCGAGCAGCACGGCGAGGACACCGCCGTAGGGGGTGCGGGCGGTGTTCGAGGCGAGCGCACCGATGTCCATGCTCATACGATTGAGTGGTTCGCCGCGGTCGTCGACGTCCCGGGTCGGCGCGCCGAGACCGAACAACCGCTGCGTGGCGGTGCGATCGGTGACCACCGGTTCGTGCGCAATGCTCATGACCTGAGGTTATTCATCGTGTGGTGATCCTCACGATAGGGGTCGCCGAACTGCGGCTAGCATCACAGTCACACAATGTATTGATCGATCGCTCATCAGGGAGAGGAAGCCGACACCGTGTCATTAGCTTCAGAAGCCGAGGAAGCTGCGCGGGCATACGCCGACTGGCAGCACTCCGTGGCCGGAGTCCTCGCGAAGTCGCGTCGGATCGACGCCGCGGAACTCGGTCCGGAACCCCAGAAGCTCCTCGAGACCGTCACCTACGACGGTGTCACCGTCGCGCCGCTGTACAGCCCGCGCGACGAGCGTCCGGAGCAGCCCCTGCCCGGCACCTTCCCCTACGTGCGTGGCGCGGACGCCACCCGGGACGTGAACGCGGGCTGGCTGGTCAGCGCCCGCTTCGGCGAGGGCGCGGACGCGTCGGACGTCAACCGCGCCGTCCTCGACTCCCTGGAGAACGGTGTCAGCGCGCTGTGGCTCGCCGTCGGCGGCGCCGACCTTCCGGTCCGGTCGCTGGAGACGGCGCTCGACGGGGTGCTCCTCGACCTGGCCCCGCTGACCCTCGATGCCGGAACGGACGCACCGCTCGCGGCGCAGGCACTGTTCGCGCTGCTCGACGCGCGTGCCGCGGCGGGGGACGGGGTCACCGACCGCACCGCAGTCCGCGTCGACCTCGGGACCGCCCCGCTCACGAGCGCGTTCTCCGGTGCCGCCGACGTGGCACTCGGCGACGCGGTGGCCCTCGCGGCCGAGGCCGCGGCGCGCTCGGAGAGTGTGCGGGCAATCGCCGTGGACGGCACGGCATTTCACAACGCCGGCGCGTCCGACGCCGAGGAACTCGGCGCGGCGATCGCGGCGGGCCTCGAATACCTGCGGGCGCTCACCGAGAGCGGCCTGACCATCGGGCAGGCGCTCGGGCAGCTCGGCTTCCGGTTCTCGGCCACCGACGACCAGTTCCAGACCATCGCCAAGTTCCGGGCGGCGCGGTTGGTGTGGGCGCGGATCGCCCAGGTGTGCGGCGCGTCCGACTTCGGCGGCGCCCCCCAGCACGCGGTCACCTCGGCCGCGATGATGGCGCAACGCGATCCGTGGGTGAACATGCTCCGCACGACGCTCGCCGCGTTCGGTGCCGGCGTCGGCGGCGCGGACGCCGTCACGGTGCTGCCGTTCGACGCCGCGCTGCCCGCCGGGGCGCTGGGTGTGTCGAAGACCTTCGCCGCTCGCATCGCCCGCAACACCCAGCTGCTGCTGCTCGAGGAATCGCATCTCGGCCGGGTGCTCGACCCGGCGTCCGGGTCGTGGTACGTCGAGGACCTCACCCAGCAGGTGGCGGCCAAGGCGTGGGAGTTCTTCCAGCAGATCGAGGCGGCAGGCGGCTACCTCGCCGCGCTCGACGCCGGCCTGATCTCCGAACGCATCGCGGCCACCCGCGCCCAGCGTGATTCGGACATCGCGCACCGCAAGACCACCGTCACCGGGATCAACGAGTTCCCGAACCTCGCGGAAGCACCGCTGCCCGCGGGCGCCGCCGAGACCGGCAGCGTCGCCCGGTACGCCGCCGCGTTCGAGGCCTTGCGGGACCGCTCCGACGCCTACCTGGCGGCGCACGGTGCGCGACCCGCCGTGTTCCTGGCCCCGCTCGGCCCCGTCGCCGAGCACAACGTGCGGACCACGTTCGCCGCGAACCTGCTGGCGTCGGGCGGCATCGAGGCCCGCAACCCCGGCCCCCTCGCGGTCGGTGACGGCAGCATCGCCGCCGCCGCGAAGGACTCCGGCGCCGGTATCGCGGTGATCTGCGGTACCGACAAGCGGTACGCCGCCGAAGCCACCGCCGCGGTGGAGGAACTGCGCGCGGCCGGTGTCGGCACCGTGCTGCTCGCCGGCCCGGAGAAGGTCGTCGCCGACGCGGACGGCTCCGCCCGGCCCGACGGATTCGTCACCGCCCGTATCGACGCAGTCTCGGTCCTGTCCGGCCTGCTCGACACCATCGAGAGCTCGAGCGACTCCTCGGGCGACACAGGGAGCAAGAAGTGACTACTCGCGAGGTCAAGCACGCGATCGGCAGCTTCGCCGAAGTGCCACTAGAAGATCCGCAGTTTCCGCAGCCGTCCGCCCCCACGCCGGAGCAGACGGAGGAGCTGATCGCGGCCGCCGCGGCCGCGAACCACTACAGCCCGGAACAGGTGGTGTGGTCCACCCCCGAGGGCATCGACGTCAAACCGGTGTTCACCAAGGCCGACCGCGACGCCGCCGAGGCCGAGGGCTACCCGGTGGGCAGTTTCCCGGGCGCCGCACCGTTCCTGCGCGGCCCGTACCCCACCATGTACGTCAACCAGCCGTGGACGATCCGGCAGTACGCGGGCTTCTCCACCGCCGCCGAATCCAACGCCTTCTACCGCCGCAACCTCGCGGCCGGGCAGAAGGGTCTGTCGGTGGCGTTCGACCTGGCGACGCACCGCGGCTACGACTCCGACCATCCGCGGGTGCAGGGTGACGTGGGCATGGCCGGGGTGGCGATCGACTCGATCCTGGACATGCGTCAGCTGTTCGACCACATCCCGCTCGACAGCGTCAGCGTGTCGATGACCATGAACGGTGCGGTGCTGCCGATCCTGGCGCTGTACGTTGTGGCCGCCGAGGAGCAGGGTGTCGCCCCGGAGCAGCTGGCCGGAACCATTCAGAACGACATTCTGAAGGAGTTCATGGTCCGCAACACCTACATCTATCCGCCGAAGCCGTCGATGCGGATCATCTCCGACATCTTCGCGTACACCAGCGCGAAGATGCCGAAGTTCAACTCGATCTCCATCTCCGGGTACCACATCCAGGAGGCCGGGGCCACCGCCGACCTGGAGCTGGCGTACACCCTCGCGGACGGTGTGGAGTACATCCGCGCCGGCCTCGACGCCGGCATGGAGATCGACAAGTTCGCGCCCCGGTTGTCGTTCTTCTGGGCGATCGGCATGAACTTCTTCATGGAGGTCGCGAAGCTGCGGGCGGGTCGCCTGCTGTGGAGTGAACTGGTCGCGAAGTTCGAGCCGAAGTCCGCGAAATCGCTGTCGCTGCGCACCCACTCGCAGACGTCGGGCTGGTCGCTGACCGCGCAGGACGTCTACAACAACGTGGCCCGCACGTGCGTCGAGGCGATGGCGGCGACGCAGGGGCACACCCAGTCGCTGCACACCAACGCGCTCGACGAGGCCCTCGCCCTGCCGACGGACTTCTCCGCCCGCATCGCCCGCAACACCCAGCTGCTGCTGCAGCAGGAGTCGGGGACCGTCCGTCCCATCGACCCCTGGGGCGGATCGCACTACGTCGAGTGGCTCACCCACCAGCTGGCCAACCGGGCCCGCGCACACATCGCCGAGGTCGAAGAGGCCGGCGGCATGGCGCAGGCGATCAGCGAGGGCATCCCGAAGCTGCGCATCGAGGAGGCCGCGGCCCGCACGCAGGCCCGCATCGACTCCGGCAGGCAGCCGCTGGTCGGCGTCAACAAGTACGTGCCGGACGAGGCCGACGAGATCGAGGTCCTCAAGGTCGAGAACTCGCGGGTCCGCAAGGAGCAGCTCGAGAAGCTGGACCGGCTGCGCGCCGACCGCGACTCGGACGCCGTCGAGGCGGCGCTCGCCGAGCTGAGCCGCGCCGCGGCCACCACCGAGGCCGGGGCGAGCGAAGCGACAGGTCATGTCTCGATGGAGAACAACCTGCTGGCCCTGGCGATCGATGCGGCCCGCGCGAAGGCGACGGTCGGGGAGATCTCCGAGGCCCTCGAGAAGGTGTACGGGCGTCACCAGGCCGAGATCCGGACCATCAGCGGGGTGTACCGGGACGAGGCCGGAAAGGTCGACAACATCAGCAAGGCAACGGAACTCGTCGAGAAGTTCGCGGAGGAGGAGGGTCGGCGTCCCCGTGTCCTCATCGCCAAGATGGGGCAGGACGGCCACGACCGCGGGCAGAAGGTGATCGCCACGGCCTTCGCGGACATCGGATTCGACGTGGACGTGGGACCGCTGTTCCAGACCCCGGAAGAGGTCGCCAACCAGGCGGCCGACAACGACGTCCACGTGGTCGGTGTGTCGTCGTTGGCTGCAGGCCACCTCACGCTGGTGCCTGCGCTCCGGGAAGCCCTCGCGGCGGTGGGACGTCCCGACATCATGATCGTGGTCGGCGGCGTCATCCCGCCCGGCGACTTCGCCGAACTGTACGAGGCGGGTGCCGCCGCGATCTTCCCGCCCGGGACGGTCATCGCGGACGCCGCCAGCGGTCTGCTCGAGAAGCTGGCCGCGCAGCTCGGCCACGACCTGACGGGCACCCCGGAATAGCATGGGGCGCCCTCCAGTCGACATCGATGCCCTCGCCCAGGCCGTGCGCGCCAATCAGCGCGCCGGCCTGGCGAAGGCCATCACCCTGGTCGAGTCCACCCGGACCGATCACCGTGAGGCGGCGCAGCGGTTGCTGCTCGAGCTGCTGCCGGAGTCGGGGAAGGCACACCGGGTGGGTATCACCGGTGTGCCCGGCGTCGGGAAGTCCACGTTCATCGACGCGCTCGGGATGCACCTGATCGGCAAGGGGCACCGGGTGGCGGTCCTGGCCGTCGACCCGTCGTCGACGCGCACGGGTGGGTCGATCCTCGGCGACAAGACGCGGATGGCGCGACTGACCGTCGAGAAGGACGCCTACATCCGGCCGTCGCCGACGTCGGGCACCCTCGGCGGGGTCGCGAAGGCGACCCGCGAGACGATCGTGCTGCTCGAGGCCGCCGGATTCGACGTGATCCTCGTCGAGACGGTGGGTGTCGGGCAGTCCGAGGTGACGGTCGCGAACATGGTGGACTGCTTCTGCTTCCTCACCCTGGCCCGCACCGGCGACCAGTTGCAGGGCATCAAGAAGGGTGTCCTCGAACTCGCCGACCTCGTCGCCGTGAACAAGGCGGACGGCAAGCACGAGCGGGAGGCGAAGGGCGCCGCCCGGGAACTCGCGGGTGCGCTGCGGCTGATCTACCCGCACGACGCCGTCTGGACGCCGCCGGTGATCACGATGAGCGGCCTCGAGGGCGTCGGTCTCGAGGACTTCTGGGACACCGTCTGCCGGCATCGTGAGGTGCTGACCGCGGCCGGGCAGTTCGAGGAGAACCGGCGCCGCCAGCAGGTGGACTGGACGTGGACGATGGTCCACGATCAGCTGCTGCGCCGGCTCGCGTCCAACACCCGGGTCAAGGCGATCCGCGGCGAGGTCGAACAGCGGGTGCGGGACGGTTCCCTGACGGCGGCGCTGGCCGCCGCCGAGATCCTCGACGCGTTCGACGGCCCGGACGCGTCAGCCGACTGATTTCGCGAAGCGCCCGACCCGGTCGACGAGATCGTCGAAGAACGCGGCCGGGTCGGTGCGCACCGCGATGTCGACGTTGGGTTCCCGGTTCCAGTGCCCCACCCAGTCGGCGACCGTGGTGCCCCGGGTGAGCCGGCCGTGCAGTTCGACGTCGACGGTGGCCGGACGGGTCCTTGTGATCGCCGGGTTCAACGCCACCGCCGCCGCGAACGGGTCGTGCATGTGCGCCAGGAAACCCTGGTCGTGGGTGCGGTGAAAGTCCATGTAGAAGCGGATGGCGTCGGACAGGTGCCGGATCACCGGGTTGGACGCGGTCGAGCGCACCTGCGGTCCGTCGTCGGGGGAGATGATCTCGGCGGGTGTGCTGCCCGCCGCCTCCGCCAGCCGCCGGACGTGGTCCGGTGTCATCTCGATCGTTTCGGTGACGTCCAGTCCGCACAGGATCGGGCGCCTGCCCGCCGGCAGCCCGGAGAACGCGTCGAACACCTCCTTGGCGGCCTCCGGATCCACCGACACGTTCCATTCACTGGTGGGGGTGGTGTTGCCGGGGTGGTTGAACGCCCCGCCCATCACGACCAGGCGCCGCAGCAACCGGGGCAGCGCGGGTTCCTCGCGGATCGCGAGGGCCAGGTTCGTCAGCGGTCCCGTCACCAGCCCGGTCAGCTCGCCGGGGTGGGCGCGGACCAGGTCGACCCACAGGGCGGTGGCGTCCCGCTCCGACAGCGACCGCCCGGACGGGGGGAGGACGGCGTACCCGATGCCCTGGGGTCCGTGCGTGTCCTCGGTGGTGCGCAGCGTGCAGTCCAGCGGCCCCCGGGCGCCGAGCGCCACCTCGATGTCGGGTGCGCCGCACAGGGCGAGCCAGTTCAGGTTGTTCGCCGCGACCTGCTCGACGGGCACGTTGCCGGCGGTGCTGGCGATGCCGGCGATCTCGGCCTCCGGGCTGGCCAGCAGGTACAGCAGGGCGAGGGAGTCGTCGATGCCGGTGTCGACGTCCACGATCAGCCGGTGGGCCGGGGCGCTCATGCGACGCGCACCGCGGGACGGTGCCGGACCGTGAAGTTGACCGACCGGGCGATGAAACACTTCTCGTGTGCGCGGGTGTGCAGCTGTTCGGCGCGCGCGGCCATCGACCCGTCGGCGACGGTCACGACGGGCGCCAGCACGACCTCGGTGAATTCGCCTGCACCGCCGGGGTGTTCGGACATGGTCCCGGTCGGCTCGTCGCGGTAGTCGACGACGACCACACCGGCCGCGGCGGCCAGGCCCAGATACCAGAGCATGTGGCACTGCGACAATGCGGCGACCAGCAACTCCTCGGGGTTCCAGCGGGTGGCGTCGCCGCGGAACGACGGGTCCGCGCTGCCCGGCAGATCGGGTTTGCCGGGCGCCGACACCACGTGGTCCCGGTCGTAGGCGTCCGGTCGGGTGGTGCCGTCTCCGCGGTTCCCGGTCCAGGTGACCGTCAGCGTGTAGTCGTGTGTGCTCACCCGACCATTCTTCACGGCCGCGCGATGAGTTTCGCCGGCGGGCACGGTCTGCCTACGTAGGGCACGACACGGCGACCGGAGGAGACGGACATGACACGGAACACGGCACCGGACTGGGTCGCAGGGGAGCGGCGCGACCTGGCGTCGATGCTGGCGGGACTGACGCCGGAGCAATGGGACGCGCCGTCGCTGTGCACGGGGTGGCGCAGCCGGGAGGTGATCGCGCACATCACCATGCCGTACCGCCTGTCGACGCCACGGATCCTGCTGAAGATGGTGAAGGCGCGCGGCAACTTCAACCGGATGTCGGACACGCAGGCCCGCGAGGACGCACGGACCCTGACCGCCGACGCGCTGCTGCACACGCTGGAGGAGAACGTCGCGCACCCGTGGAAGCCGCCGGGCGGCGGCTTCGAGGGGGCACTGTCCCACGACGTCATCCACGGTCTCGACGTGTCGGTGGCGCTCGGCCTGGGCAGGCGGGTCCCGGACGACCGCCTCGACCGGGTCCTCGGCGGCGTCGGCCCGAAGCACGTCAAGTACTTCGGCACCGACCTGACGGGAGTGCAGCTGACCGCGGACGATCACCCCTGGACCTTCGGTGCGGGTGCGCCGCTGCGCGGTTCCGCCCAGGACCTGCTCCTCGTGCTGTGCGGTCGCCGGTTGCCGCCGGGACATCTGAGCGGAGAACCGAGCGCACGGTTCACAGCGACGGGCTGACCCCGGACCAGGAGGGGGCGTCGCCGCCCCAGGGCCGGGCCGGGAACGGGTAGTCGTCGAATTCGGCCAGGGCGGGACGGGCGGTCACCAGGTCGCCGTGCGCGGTGAGGCACCGGGGCCCGGGCACCGCGGGCGGCAGCGGGTCCTCGGATCGGCCGTCCGCGGTCAGCAGCCACGCGCCGGTACGGGCGAGGGACACGTCGACCGTACGGCCGCGTCCATCGACGAGCGTCGCGGCGAGGGCGTCGACGACGCCGGCGGCGAGCAGATAACCGGTGGCGTGATCGAGTGCCTGCGCGGGCAGCGCGCCCGGGGTGGTGTCGCCGCCCTCGATCGTCGCGATCCCCGACGCCGCCTGGACGATGCTGTCGAAGCCGCGGCGGTCCGCCCACGGTCCGGAGCCGCCCCACGCGCACACCCGTCCCCGCACCAGATGGTCGGGGGCGTCGTCGAGCAGCCCGTCCAGCGCGCCCGGACGGTACCCGGTGACGACGACATCGGCCTCGGCGAGCAGGCTGTCCCACACGAGCCTGCCGTCCGCGGACCGCACATCGAGCAGCGCGGTCCGCTTGCCCTGCCCGGTGTCGAGGTGCTGCACGACGATCTCGGGAATCGACGGCGGATCGATCCGCAGCACGTCGGCGCCGAGCAGCGCCAGCGTGCGGGTGGCGACGGGGCCGGCGATCACCCGGGTCAGGTCGAGGACCTTCACCCCCGCCAACAGCCCCCGGTCGGGTTCCCGGTGAGAGCGGTGCCGTGTTCGCGGACGGGGGCTCTCGGCGTGCACGACGGTGGACACGAGGTCGCCGGACGCGGCGGCCGCACCCTGCGCGCTCGCCGCCCACTCCGCCGCGGTCCGCACGCGCACGGCGATAGCCTGCGCCGCGGCGGCACGGTCCTCGACGTCGGCGGCGGTCAGGCGCCCGATCCGGGCGGCCACCGCGTCGCGGCCGGCGTCGTCCGAGAGGTCGAGTGCCGCCAGCAGTCTCGTGCGGTGATGCGGGTAGTTGGCGTGGGTCCGCACCCAGCCGTCCGACGCCGCGAAAAACCCCGACAGCTCCGCGAAACCGGACACCGGGGCCCCCGATACCCGCAGCAGCCGGTCGCTCGCGAACGAGGCGGCGATCCGCTCGGGATCGAGCCGCCACGACCGGGGGTCACGGCCGTGCGCGCTGTCTAACCGGTCGACGGCGCCGGTGAGCGCCGCCACCGACCCCGCCGCCAACGAGAGCACGGGGAGGCGGGCCGCCAGGTAGTCGCCGGGGTCGCCGTAGTCGATCACGGTGGGGATCATCCGGGCACCGGCACCGTCATGTCCGCGCCGTCGATGGTGGCGGCCGGCAGTTCGGTCTGCGTGACGATCTCGGAACAGTCGCGGTCGTAACCCGTGAGAGTCATGGGCTCACGGTAGCGAGCAACCGGTTGCACCGGTCGCGCAACGCGGCACGAAGCGGTGCGGCGCGGTCGGCCAGCGCCGACTGCTCCCGGACGTACTCGGCGCGGCCGTGCGGGGTCTCGATCGGGATCGGGGTGTACCCGTAGGCGGTGAGGTCGTACGGGCTGGCCCGCATGTCGAGTTCCCGTGCGGCGAGCGCCAGCTCGAAGCAGTCGACGGTCAGGTCCGAGTCGATCATCGGCGCCAGTTTGTAGCAGAACTTATACAGATCCATGGACGCGTGCAGGCACCCGGGCTGTTCCCGCCCGAGCTGGTCGTCGCGGGTCAACGGCTCACTGTTCCGCGGTTCGGCGGCGGGGGTGAAGAACCGAAACGCGTCGTAATGGGTGCACCGCAGGTTCAGCGACTCCACGACGGAGTCGGTGCCGCCCGGCCCGAGCCGCAGCGGGACGCTGCCGTGCCGAACCTCGTCGGAGCGGTAGACCATCGCCCACTCGTGCAGCCCGAAGCAGGACAGGTGGGTGGGACGCCCGGCGGTCGCCTCCATCAGGCGTGCGGTGAAGGCGACCGTGTCCGAGCGGCGCTGCAGGAATTCCGGGTCGACGGTGACGCCGGCATCGGTGCGGTGATACCCGCGGAGTTCGGCGTACTCCTGCCCGCCGGCGAGGACCGTTCCCCACCCGGGGTGCCAGCGCAGCAGCTGATTCGGCCGATAGCTGTAATAGGTGAAGAGGAAGTCGATCACCGGGTGGGGCTCGCCGCGTTCCCGGCGCTCCAGGTGCGGTCCGATCAGCGCGGATACCCTCGCCCGGTGCCGGTCGCGGCGAGGGATCCACTCCGACGCGTCCAGAACGTCCATCCGATCAGCTCGTTCGCTGTCCCGGATTGACGCCGTTGACGCGGTGGGTGCCGTCGCGGACGGTGCCCACGTATTCCTCGACGAGGTCCTCGAGGGCGACGATGCCGACGATCTGCCCGGACGCGTCCGCCGCCGCCCCCAGGTGCGAGCTGGCGCGCCGCAGACTCGCCAGGGCCTCCGCGAGCGGGGTGGTGGTCGACATGCACGGCAGCGGACGGATGTCCGACCGGGGGATGACGGTGTCGGGTCCGGCCTCCTCGTCGAGGATGTCGTCGAGGACGTCCTTGAGGTGCAGGTACCCGACCAGTGAGCCGTCGTCGGCGCGCACCGGGTACCGGGAGTACCCGGTCTCGACGACGGCCTCCTCGATGGCGCCGAGCCGGGTGCCGCCGTCCGACAGGGGGATGGTCCGGGCCTCGTCGAGCGGGATCATCACCTCGCTGACCGTGCGGTCGGTGGTCTCCAGCGCCTGGGTGAGCCGACGGTGTTCTTCCGCGTCGATCAGTCCCTCGGAACGGGACTCGCCGATCATCTCGGACAGTTCCACCGCCGACACGGTGACGTCGAGTTCGTCCTTCGGCTCCACCCGCAGCAACCGCAGCGTCAGGTTGGCGCACAGGTTGTAGAAGGAGATCAGCGGGCGGGCCAGCTTGATGAACAGCAGGTGCACCGGGACCAGCAGCATGGCCGTCCGCTCCGGGCCCGCGAGCGCGATGTTCTTCGGCACCATTTCACCCAGCAGGATGTGCAGCACCACGACCAGCGCCAGCGAGATCGTGAACGCCACCGGGTGCAGCAGCCCGGCGGGCAGGCCGACCGCGTGGAGCGGGACCTCGAGGAGATGCGCGATCGCCGGTTCGGCGACCTTGCCGAGCAGGATCGAGCAGATGGTGATGCCGAGCTGCGCGGCCGCGAGCATCAGCGACAGGTTCTCGCCCGCCGTGATCACGGTGCGGGCGCGTTTCTTGCCCTGCGACTCGAGGGCCTCGAGCCGGTCGCGGCGGGCCGAGATCAGCGCGAACTCGGCGCCGACGAAGAAGGCGTTGCCTCCCAGCAGCACGAAGGTGAGCAGCACACCGAAGAGGTCACTCATCGTCGTCCTCCTCGCTGTCGGTGTCGCCGGTCTCGTCGGGCTTGGGGGTGAGCAGCACCCGGTCGATGCGCCGGCCGTCCATGTGGGTGACGGTGGCGACCCAACGGCCGCCGGGGTCGTGCGCGCCCTCGGGCAGTGGCAGTTCCACCTCGTCGCCCTCGTCGGGTATCCGCCCGAGTTCGGTGAGGACGAGTCCGCCGAGGGTTTCGTACTCACCCTCGGGTGCGGTGTAGCCGGTGGTGTCGGAAACCTCGTCCACCCGGAGGAGCCCGGAGCAGGACCAGCCGTCACCGACCCGCTGGACGTCGATCTCGGATTCGTCGTGCTCGTCGCGGACGTCGCCGACGATCTCCTCGATCAGGTCCTCCATGGTGACCATCCCGGCGGTGCCGCCGTATTCGTCGACGACGAACGCGACCTGCATGCCGTCGGACCGGATCCGCTCCATCAGGGCGTCACCGTCCAGGCTGGAGGGCACCACCGGGACCTTCTGGGCCAGCGAGTTGAGGCGGGCGGTGCGCCGACGGTGGGCGGGCACCGCGAACGCATGCTTGATGTGGACGACGCCGACGGCGTCGTCCAGGTCCCCGTCGACGACGGGGAAGCGGGAGAACCCGGTGCGGGAGGCGGTGTCGATCAGGTCGGCGACGGTGTCCGTGGTGGACAGGGTCTCGATCTTCACGCGCGGGGTCATCAGTTCCTCCGCGGTGCGTTCCCCGAACCGCAACGATCGGTTCACCAGCAGCGCCGTGCCCTTGTCGATGGCGCCGCGCTGCGCGGACGTCCGCACGAGCGATCCCAGCTCCTGCGGGGACCGCGCCGACCGCAGCTCCTCGGCCGGTTCGATGCCGAGGCGTCGCACCAGCCAGTTCGCGGATCCGTTGAGCCCGTTGATGGCCCACTTGAAGATGAGCGAGAACGCCGCCTGCATGCCGGCCGTCGCGCGTGCCGTGGGCAGGGGGTGGGCGATGGCGAGGTTCTTCGGCACGAGCTCGCCGAACACCATCGAGAAGGAGGTCGCGAGGACGAGTGCGATCACCAACGACGTTGCCGCGGCAGCGGATTCACTGAACCCGATCGCGGACAGCACCGGGGTGATGAACCGGGCGAGGACCGGCTCGGACAGGTAGCCGGTGATCAGCGTGGTGATGGTGATGCCGAGCTGCGCCCCGGACAGCTGGAAGGACAGCGTGCGGTGGGCGTGCTGCACTTGCCGGGCCCGGCGGTCACCGTCGCGGGCGTGCGAGTCGACGGTGCTGCGTTCGAGGGCGGTGAGGGAGAACTCGGCCGCCACGAACAACGCGGTACCCGCGGTCAGGGCGAGAAAGCCGAGCAGGGCGAGAATGCTGAGCGCGATGTCCATGTGTCATCGCCGCCGAGCTGAGGAACGGGGGTCGCCGGGTTTGTCACCCGGCTCGCTAGAGGAGCCCTCCGAACCGGCGGAATCGGAGTCCGATTCCACGGAGCAGGAGGCGACGGCACTCCCGGAAACGGCGGGTGGGGCGCTTGCTTCGTGTGTGGGTGCCGCGGGCACCGGAGTCCTCTCGTTCGGCCTCGACGGCCCGGACGGGTCCGGCGCCGAGAACTGGTGTGGTTGAGCGACCCATGATACCGGTGGATGTCCGGTTCCGTGGAACAGGACACCCACCGGCGCATCAGGATGCGGTCGTCACCAGCCGGCCGGCAGCGGGCGGCCCTCGGCGAACCCGGCGGCGGACTGCACACCGAGAACGGCACGCTCGTGCAGTTCGGCGAGCGTCCGCGCGCCCGCGTACGTGCAGGTGCTGCGCACACCCGAACAGATGTGGTCGATCAGGTCCTCGACGCCGGGGCGTTCCGGGTCCAGGCGCATCCGGGAACTCGAGATACCCTCCTCGAACAGGCCTTTCCTGGCCCGGTCGAACGCGGTGTCCGTGGCGGTGCGCGCCGCGACCGCACGCTTGGAGGCCATGCCGAAGCTTTCCTTGTACGCGTTGCCGGACTGGTCCACCCGCAGGTCGCCGGGGGACTCGTAGGTGCCCGCGAACCACGACCCGATCATCACGTTCGACGCGCCGGCGGCGAGGGCGAGGGCGACGTCGCGGGGGTGACGGACGCCTCCGTCGGCCCACACGTGCGCGCCCATCGCGCGGGCCTGCGTGGCGCATTCCTCGACGGCGGAGAACTGCGGCCTGCCCACTCCGGTCATCATCCGGGTGGTGCACATCGCGCCCGGTCCGACCCCGACCTTTACAATGTCGGCGCCCGCGTCGATCAGGTCCCGGGTGCCGGCGGCGGACACGACGTTGCCGGCGACCAGCGGGACACCGAGGTCGGCCTTCTTCAGTGCGCCGAGGACGTCGATCATCTTCTGCTGGTGGCCGTGCGCGGTGTCGACGACCAGCAGGTCGGCCCCCGCGTCCACGAGGGCGCGGGCCTTCGCGGCGACGTCGCCGTTGACGCCGACGGCCGCGGCGACCCGCAGCTTCCCGTTGCCATCGACGGCGGGCTGGTAGATGCCGTCCCGGATGGCGCCGGTGCGGGTGAGGACCCCGGCGAGGGTGCCGTCGGGGTGGACGATCACGGCGAGGGAGTCGTGTTTGCCCTCGAGGAGTTCGAACACCTCCCGCGGCGACGCGGAGTCGGGGGCGGTGACGAAGTCGGTGAGCGCCACCGAGCGCAGTCGCGCGAACCGGTCGACGTCCGTGCAGGAGCCCTCGGTGACGACGCCGACGGGGCGGTCGTTCTCGACGACGACCACGGCGCCGTGCGCCCGCTTCGGCAGCAGCGCCAGGGCGTCGGAGACGGCGGCGTCGGGGCCGAGCGTGACCGGGGTGTCGGCGACCAGGTGCCTGCTCTTGACGAACGACACGGTCTCCGCGACGGCGGGTGCCGGAAGGTCCTGGGGGAGTACCACCAGACCGCCGCGGCGGGCGACCGTTTCCGCCATGCGCCGTCCCGAGACCGCCGTCATGTTGGCGACGACGATCGGAATGGTGGTGCCCGACCCGTCCGAGGTGGCCAGGTCGACGTCGAATCGCGAGGTGACCTCGGTGCGGTTCGGCACCAGGAACACGTCGTCGTACGTCAGGTCATAGGGAGGGCGATGCCCGTCGAGGAACTGCACATGTCAGGACGATACCGGGGAAGTTGCGGCGGTGTCGGATGTCCGCTGGGCCTGCGACCTGGACAGTCCGATCGTGGCCACCAGCATCACCGCGACCGCGCAGCCGACCACCACCAGTCCGGGGCCCGCCACCCGCAGCCGCTCGTCGAGGACGGTCATGCCGAGGAACACGGCGGCGAGTGGTTCTGCGATGGTCAGCGCGGGCAGCGACGCGGACAGCGGTCCCACCTGGAAGCCGCGCTGCTGCAGGTACACCCCGACCAGGCCGGCGGCGACGAGCGCCCATGCCTGCCAGCTGCTCAGCACCGCCCACAGTCCGTGGGGCACGAGTTCGACGACGTATTTGGTGAACGCGACCGCCACCCCGTACAGGATGCCGCCGGCCCCGCCGAGCAGCAGCGCCCGCCATCCGGGGTCGATCTTCGACATCCCCGCGGCGGCCGCGACCGCCACCACGGCGAGGAGGATGCCGAGCGGCACCACCCATTCGCGGAACGGGGCGTCGATGTTGCCCTCGGTGGGGTCGCCGATCACCAGGAACACCGCGAGCGCGACAGCCAGCGCGACGGCGAGGGCCCAGGTGGTGCGGCTGAGCCGGTACCCGGAGAACTTCGCCGACAACGGCAACGCGAACAGCAGCGCGGTCACCAGCAGCGGCTGCACCACGAGCACCGATCCGAGCGCCAACGCCACCGCCTGCATCGCGTACCCGCCGCCGTCCCCGACGAAGCCGGCCCACCAGCGGGGACTGCGCAGCAGGGTGGTCATCAACGCGGCGTCCTCGGGGACCGCGGACGCCGCGCTCTGCTGGGCGACCGACGCGCACGCGAACAGCAACGCCGCGATCAGCGCGCACACGATCGACGCGAACGGCAGGGACATGCCTCTCAGTGTGCCCCGCGGTTGCGGTGTCCGTGCGGAGTTGACGCAGGTCCGGGTTTCCGGCCGCGTCGGGCACCCGCCCGTGGTGCTCCGCCGTCCCCGGGGCGGCCGCGGCGGGCCGGGCGACCCCCGGTGTCGTGCGCCTGCCTGCCCTTCTTCGGGGTGTCCTGCGCCGGTGCCCGGGTGTCGGGCGCGGGGACCGCCTTCCCGGTGGGGCGGCGGGCGCCGGTGATCTCGGCCAGCACCGTGTCGCCGGGCCGCACCCGCACGCCGTCCACCTCGATCCCGGCCTTGCGGGTCAGCTTCTCGACCTCGGCGCGCTCGACCTCGGTGACGAGGGTGACCACCACGCCGGACTCGCCGGCGCGGGCGGTGCGGCCCGCGCGGTGCAGGTAGTCCTTGGGGTCGGCCGGGGGGTCGACGTGGACGACGAGCGAGATGTCGTCGACGTGGATGCCGCGGGCCGCCACGTCGGTGGCGACCAGGACCGGGGTGGTGCCGTCGGCGAACGATTCGAGGGTGCGGGTGCGGTTGTTCTGCGCCTTGCCGCCGTGCAGGGCGCCCGCGGAGATGCCCGCCTCGTGGAGTTGCTGCGCGAGCCGGTCCACTCCGTACTTGGTGCGCACGAACATGAGGGTCCGCCCCGCACGTGAACCGATATGTGCCACAACGGATCTCTTGTCGGCCCGGTCGACGAACAGCAGGTGGTGGCGCATGGTGCTCACCGACGCGGTGACCGGCGCCGTCGAGTGGGTGACCGGGTCCCGCAGGTACCGGCGGACGAGGGTGTCGACCTCCCCGTCGAGGGTCGCCGAGAACAGCAGCCGCTGACCATGCGCCGGGGTCTTGTCGAGGATCGTCGTGACCTGCGGCATGAACCCCAGGTCGGCCATGTGGTCGGCCTCGTCGAGCGTCAGTACGGTCACGTCGTCCAGGGACACCGACCCCTGCGCCACGTGATCGGCGAGGCGTCCCGGCGTCGCGATCAGCAGGTCGACCCCCCGCGACAGGATCTCGACCTGACGTTTGATGGGAATCCCGCCGACGACGTTCGCCACCCGCAATCCCACGGACAGGGCCGGCTCGTCCAGCGCCCGCTCGATCTGCAACGCCAGTTCACGGGTGGGCACCAGCACGATGCCGCGCGGGAAGCCCCGCCTGCTCGCGGCGCCCTTGAGTCGCACGAGCATCGGCAGTCCGAAGGCGAGGGTCTTCCCGGACCCGGTCGGCGCGCGGCCGAGTACGTCGCGGCCCGCGAGGACGTCGGGAATGGTGGCCGCCTGGATCGGGAACGGCGCCCCGATGCCGCTGCGGTCGAGGGCGTGGGTCATCACCGCGGGGAGACCGAGCGCGAGGAACGTCTCACCCACCGGTGCGGGGGAGGAGAACTCGTCGTCGGGCATATCGAGAAGGCTACCGCCTCCGAGAGGGGCCTCCGACGCCTCGGCCGTGACGTACACGCGGTACGTCACGGCCGGGGACGGGCAGTGTGCGAGGCTCAGGCCTGCACTTCGCTGCGGTCACCGCTCCAGAGGGTGTGGAACTTGCCGTCCGCGTCGATCCGCTCGTAGGTGTGGGCGCCGAAGAAGTCGCGCTGCCCCTGTGTCAGGGCGGCGGGCAGCCGCTCCGCGCGCAGGGCGTCGTAGTAGGACAGTGACGACGCGAACGCCGGCACCGGGATCCCCAGCAGTGTGGCGGTGGAGACCACCCGGCGCCAGCTGTCGATGGCCGTCTCGATGGCGTCCCGGAAGTACGGGGCCAGGATGAGGCTCGGCAGCTTCGGGTTCTCGTCGTATGCGTCCTTGATGCGGTTGAGGAACCGGGCGCGGATGATGCAGCCGCCACGCCAGATGGTCGCGAGGTCGGCGGGGTGCAGGTCCCAGTCGTATTCGGCGCTGCCGGCCGCGATCTGGTCGAATCCCTGCGCGTAGGCCACGACCTTCGACGCGTACAGGGCCTGCCGGATGTCCTCGGTGAACTGGGCGGCATCGGTGGGCTTGTCGGCGAGGACGCCGGACGCCAGCCCGACCGCGGCCTTGCGCTGCTCGCGGGACCCGGACAGGGCGCGGGCGAACACGGCCTCGGCGATCCCGGTGACGGGGACACCGAGGTCGAGCGCGGACTTGACGGTCCAGCGGCCGGTGCCCTTCTGCTCGGCGGCGTCGACGATCACGTCGACGAGCGGCTTGCCGGTCTTGGCGTCCTTCTGCCGCAGCACCTCCGCGGTGATCTCGACGAGGTAGCTTTCGAGGTCGCCGCCGTTCCAGTCGGTGAACACGTCGGCGATCTTCCCGGCGTCGTAGCCGAGGGCGGATCCGAGCAGGTTGTACGCCTCGCCGATGAGCTGCATGTCGGCGTACTCGATGCCGTTGTGCACCATCTTCACGAAGTGGCCGGACCCGTCGGGGCCGATGTGCGTGCAGCAGGGGGTGCCGTCGACCTGCGCGGCGATCGACTCGAGCAGCGGTCCGAGGGCCGCGTAGGACTCCTTCGGGCCGCCCGGCATGATCGACGGACCGTTGAGCGCGCCCTCCTCACCGCCGGAGATGCCGGCGCCGACGAAGTGCAGGCCACGCTCCCTCAGTGAGGCCTCGCGGCGGATCGTGTCCGTGTACAGGGCGTTGCCGCCGTCGATGATGATGTCACCGGGCTCCATCGCCGCGGCGAGTTCCTCGATGACGGCGTCGGTGGGGTCGCCGGCCTTGACCATGATCAGCACGCGGCGCGGCTTCTGCAGCGCGCCCACGAACTCCTCGATCGTCTCGGTGCGGACGAAGTCGCCCTCGCTGCCGTGCTCCTCGATGAGGGCGTCGGTCTTGGCGATGCTGCGGTTGTGCAGCGCGACCGTGTGACCGTGCCGGGCGAAGTTGCGGGCGATGTTCGAGCCCATGACGGCCAGTCCCGTGACGCCGATCTGGGCGCGGGCACCCTCAGTGTTGTCGATAGTCATGGATACAGCATTCCCTCTCGCTCGGCGGTAGTGAAATCGGCGGCTACGAAAAGCTCGACCGCCTAACCCAAACATACGAAGGCCGGCCGTCGCACATGCGACGNCCGGCCTTCTCTCACACTTCGATATTCGGTTGTCGGATCAGCGATCGATCAGCTGCGGCGCTCACGCCGCGGGCCGTCGAAACCGTCGTACGAGCGACGCTCCGTGCGGCTGCGGAATCCGCCACCGGTCGTCGCCGCGGGGCGACGCTCCGACGTGGCCGCGGGGCGGCGATCGTCACGGCGGTCATCCCGGCGATCGTCGCGACGGAACCCGCCTGCCGCACCGCGGTTGTCGCCGAAGTCGCGGCGGGGTGCGCTGCGGTCGAAGCTGCGCTCGCCGGTTCCGCGGTGGCTGTCGCCGCGGTCGCCGAAGTCGCGGCGCGGGGCCCGATCCGTGAACGTCCGGTTGTCCCGGTCGCCGCGGTAGCCGCCGCCACGGTTGTCACCGTCGCGCTGCGGACGGTCGCCCCGGTAGCCGCCGGACCGGTTGTCGGTCTGGTCGCGGCGCGGGCCGCGACCCTCGAAGCTGCGACCACCCGACGGACGGTCGCCGAAGCTGCGCTCACCACGGTCGCCGCGGTCGTTGCGATTGCCGCGGTAGCCGCCGCCGTCGCGGCCGGCGTATCCGCCCTCACGGCGGGGTCCGCGGTCACCGAACTTGCGGTCGCCGCCACGCTCACCGCGGGAGTAGGTGTCGCGCACCGGTTCTCCGCTGGGCGCCTTGGCGCCGGTGATGCTGGCCAGCTTCTCCGAGCCGGGGGTGACGGGTACGGCGGTGGCGTCGACACCGGCCATCCCGGTCAGGCGGCGGAACGTGCGCTTCTGGTTGGGGAGCACGATCGCGACGACGGTGCCCTTCTCGCCTGCACGGGCGGTTCGGCCTGCACGGTGCAGGTAGTCCTTGTGGTCGGCGGGCGGATCGACGTGCACGACCAGGTCGATGCCGTCGACGTGGATGCCGCGGGCGGCGACGTCCGTCGCGACGAGCACGGGGGTGCGGCCGTTCTTGAACCGTTCGAGGACCCGGGTGCGCTGGTTCTGCGCCTTGCCGCCGTGCAGCGCCTCGGCGGCGATTCCCACCGCGCGGAGGCGGTCGGTGATGCCCTCGCAGCCGAGCTTGGTGCGGGCGAACATGATCGTGCGGCCGTCGCGGGCACCGATTTCCGCGAGGACGTTGTCCTTCTGGCCGCGGTCGACGAGCAGCACGTAGTGCTCCATCGTGTCGACGCTGGCGCGACCGTCCTCGGTGGAATGCTGCACGTGGTCGGGCAGGAACTGGCGGACCAGCGACTGCACCTCACGGTCCAGGGTGGCCGAGAACAGGAGACGCTGGCCGTCGGCCCGGGTTTCCCCGAGGATGGCCCGGACCTCGGGCAGGAAGCCCATGTCGGCCATCTGATCGGCCTCGTCGAGCGCGGTGATCTCGATGGAGTCGAGGATGCAGGTGCCCTGACGCAGGTGGTCGTTCAACCGGCCGGGGGTGGCGACGAGGATGTCGACGCCGCGGCGCAGCTGGTCGACCTGCTTGCTGAACGGGGTGCCGCCGACGGCGGGGCGGACGGTCAGTCCCATGGCCCCGGCGTACGAGTTGAGGGAGTCGACCACCTGGAACGCGAGTTCACGGGTGGGAACGAGCACCAGCGCGCGGGGACGCTTGGGTGCGGGCCGGTCCTCGTGCCGGGACAGGCGGGTGAGCATCGGCAGGCCGAATGCGAGGGTCTTGCCCGATCCGGTCTGTGCGCGGCCGAGGACGTTGGTACCGGCCAGCGCGTCGGGGACGGCCAGCGCCTGGATCGGCGACGGGACGGTGATGGAGTTGCGGGCGAGGGCCTGCACCAGGGGTGCGGGCAGGCCGATCTCGGCGAACGTCACGGTGGCGTTCTGGTCAGGGGTTTCGGTCTCGGTCTGCTCTAGTGGGGCAGACGTCGTCTGGACAGCGTTGGTCACGCAAATACCTCTCCGGGCATAGGGCGCGTCGCGGAGCGGGGGCTGTCATGCAGCACGCACAAAGGGACGAGCCAGGGCACATGTCACCTGGTCAATCCATTCGCGGAAGTGCGGGGAATTGGGCTGTGTGCCGTTTCAGTGTTGATGGGCCGCAGTGGCGACCGTCGACCAGTGTACGCGACGGGGCACCCGGTTATCGAACCCGGCGGGATGTGAGCTGGGTGACTACACGGCGCTGAACAACCGGCTCAGTTCGGTGAGCCAGGGGACGGCGACGGCGATGGTCGGCACCACGAGGATGGCCACCGACGCGGCGTAGGCGGCGAGAGCCACCGGGGTTCCCGCCTCCGGGGAGGCCAGGCGCTGCACCCGCAGCAGGGTGCTGGGACCACCCGCGGCCATGGCGCCCTTGGGGGCGATCGACCCCGAACAGGCGACGAGCGCGCGGGCCAGCGCGGTCGGTCCGGTGGCGCGGACGGCGGAGTCGTCGGCCAGCATCTCGACCAGCAACTGCACCGACCCAAGCGCGGACTTGCTGCGCACGACGGTGGGGAAGGCGGCGTTGACCGCGGTGAACGCCTCGAGGACGAGGTCGTGCCGGGCCCGCAGATGGGACCGCTCGTGGGTGAGGATCGCGGTGATCTCCGCGTCGTCGAGATTGGTGAACGTGCCCTGGCTCAGCACCACCCGCTGGCGCAGACCGGGCAGGCAGTAGGCGATGGGCTCGGTGACGTCGAGGACCCGCAGGTCCGGGGTGCGGGCGAGCGGTGACGAGGAATCGCAGCGGTCGAGGAGGTCGACCAGCATGCGGTGCCGGGCGCGTCGGCGACGGGTGCGGACCCCGACCTGCACGATCGCGAAGATCAGTTTGGCGCCGACGAGGAGGGTGAGCGCAAAGACCACCACGTACAGCAGCCACAGGGGCAGGCCCAGGGCGTCGATCTCGGCGACCGGCGCCGTGGTCGGGCGTCCGTCCGGTCCGGGGACCAGGAGCTGGCTGGCGATCGCGAGGCCCGAACTGAATGCGGACAGAACTGCGGCGAGGGCGATTGCCTGCCACAGCACGAGTGCTGCTCGGGGGGCGCGATGCGGCCATCGGGCACGACTCAACAGCGCAGGGACAGGCCCTGCGAGTAGAAGTGCGAGTACTCCGAATACCAGCGCGGTGGTGGCGTCCATGTCCTACTCATCATGCATGACGAACGTCAGCCGGCGCGAACGGTTCCCGACTGATTGTCTCCGGTGGACCGCTCCTTGGCCTCGAGCGCGGCGAGGGCCTCGCGGAGCGCGTCGGCCTCGTCGGCGCCGACCTGGCCGACGAAGTGCACGAGTGCGGCGGCGCGGCTGCCGGACTTGTCGGCCTGCTGCAGTGCGTCCACCATGAGGCTCGCGACGAGCTCCTCACGCTGGTGCACCGGCAGGTATCGGTGGGCGCGGTCGTCGCGCTGCTGAATGACGAGGTGCTTCTTCGCCAGTCGCTGGAGCACTGTCATGACAGTCGTGTACGCGAGTTCACGGCGTGCCGCCAGTGCCTCGTGTACCTGCCGTACCGTCTGCGGTTCCGAAGTGGACCACAGGTGATCCATCACTGCGCGTTCGAGTTCGCCGAGTCCAGCCATAAACCGATTCTACGGATACGACGACGCAGATACGTACTACTGGTAGTAGTAAAACTGCGTCACAGCGTGTGGTATTGGCCATACTTCGAAGGGGTGGATTACGGTCGGGTTGGCAGCGGCCGACCCGCCGGGCAAGCGTTCGTTCTCGACATCGCGGAGAGTGGGGACCTGGCGGATGAAGACCGACGACAGCGCGACGACCGGGCACGATGCGGCGGCCAGGGTCAAGGGTCAGACCGGGCGGGCAGCGGAACGGGTCTGGGGCGGGGTGCGGGGTGCACCGGTCAGCATTGCGCTGCTGGTGGTGATCTGGATACTCGCGATCGCCACGTCCAGTGTGATCAGCGGCCCCTCCCACGACCTGTCCCAGCACGTCGCGATCGGGATCCGGGCGTTCCAGAACGGGTGGGTGTGGACCCTGCTCACGGCCGGGCTGTGGGGCGACGACGTCCTGGCGTACCTGTCGACGACCGTCCTCGTCCTCGTGGCGGCCGCACCGCTGGAACGTCGCATGGGGTCGGCGCGGTTCGCGCTGGCCGCGGTCGCCACCCAGGTGCTCGGCGGGCTGCTCGCACTGTCGGTGGCCGCCGTCGCGAAGGTCGTCGACGCGAACTGGGGTTTCCGGCTGCACGTGGGCATGGCCGTCGGCCCGAGCACGTGGATCGTCGGTGCCGCGATGGTCGCCAGTTCGAACATGGGCACCCTGTGGCGTCGGCGGATCCGCGTCGGCGTCCTCGTGTTCACCATCACCCTGGCACTGTTCAGTGGGTCGCTGCAGGACGTGGTCCGGCTCGCCGCGGCCGTGGTCGGGCTGGTGATCGGCCGCTGGATCGTCGGCCGCTCCGCCCGCGGCGAACGGATCGCGGGCACCCAGCGTGAGGGCCGGGTGCTGGTCGCGATCATCGTGGCGGCCAGTGCGATCGGCCCGATGATCGCGGCGCTGTCCGCGGAGGCGGTCGGACCGCTCGCCGTGCTCCGTGACCTGTTCCGCGGCATCCCCTACACGGCCGGCGAGGTGCGCGACCTGTGCGAGGTGTCGGCGTCGGACCCCGAATGCCGGCGCGGGCTGCTCGAACTGCGCCTGTCCGGGGTCGGGCCGACCCTGCTGAGTCTGATGCCGTCCCTGTTCCTCCTCACCCTCAGCGACGGCCTCCGACGGGGCCGTCGCTTCGCGTGGGTCGCGTCCGTGATCGCCCAGGTGATCCTGCTGGTGCTGTCGCTGCTGAACTTCGCGGTCCGGTTCGTGGACTCCCTCGACGAGGACTCCCTGTTCTACGGTCTCGCCGACCCGAACCTGTACCGGACGCTGGTGCCGTTCCTGACGCCGCTGGCGATCCTGATCGTGCTGCTCGCCACCCGGCGGTTCTTCGACGTCTCCGCCCCGGCCGGCACCTACCGGCGGCTGGCCGTCGTCCTGGTGTCCGTCCTGGGCGGGCTCGCCGTCCTCTACGTCCTGGGCGGGCTGTGGGCGCGGAACGGTTTCGACCCCCGGCCCGGCATGGCGACGCTGCTCGCCGACTTCCCGGAGCGGCTCATCCCGCCCGTGTACCTGCAGTGGCTCGACCCCCGGCTGCTGCCGGTGAGCATTCCCGCGACCCTGCTGTACGAGTGGACCGGGGTGGTGTTCTGGGTGGCGGCGTGCGCGCTCGTCGCCGCGACGTTCCTCAGTCCCGCCATCGGATCGGACTCGGAGTCCGCCGAACGGGCCCGCGCCCTGCTGAAGTCGGGGAGCGGAAGCCCGCTGTCCTGGATGACGACGTGGCGCGGCAACAACTACTGGTTCTCCGCCGACGGCACCGGCTACGTCGCGTACCGTGTCCTCGCCGGTGTCGCACTCACCACCGGCGACCCGGTCGGCCCGCCGGACCGGTTGCGGGACAACGTCGAACACTTCGCCGAATTCGCCGCCGCCAACGGGTGGATCCCGTGCTTCTATTCGGTGACCGGGGAGGTCCGCGCCGTCACGGACGCCCTCGGCTGGAGCGGCATCCAGGTCGCCGAGGAGACGGTGCTGGATCTGGGGCAGATCGCGTTCACCGGAAAGCGATTCCAGGACGTCCGGACCGCCCTGAACAAGGCGAAGAAGTCGGGGATCACCGCGGAATGGGTCAGCTTCCCCAGCGCCCCCCGGTCGATCACCGACCAGATCACGGCGATCTCCGAGGAATGGGTGGCCGACAAGGGGATGCCCGAGATGGGGTTCACGCTCGGCGGACTCGACGAGGTCGACGACCCGGAGGTGCGCTGCCTGGTCGCCGTCGACGAGGACCGCACCGTCCACGGCGTCACGTCCTGGTTGCCGGTGTACCAGGACGGGCGGGCGGTCGGCTGGACCCTCGACTTCATGCGGCGGCGCTCGGAAGGGTTCCGGCCGGCGATGGAGTTCCTCATCGCGTCCGCGGCGCTGAAACTGGAGGAGGAGGGGGCGCAGTTCCTGAGCCTGTCCGGCGCCCCGCTCGCCAAGGTCGAACAACCGGACGGCGACGCCGACGAGCAGGAACGGTCGGAGTCGTCGAGCCTGTCGGCGGTGATGGACAGCGTTCTCGATCTGCTCGGCCGGACCCTGGAACCGGTGTACGGGTTCCGTTCGCTGCTGGCGTTCAAGTCGAAGTTCCAGCCCCGGTACGTGGCCATGCACATGACGTTCGCCGACCCGGCCGCCCTGCCGAGCATCGGCAACGCCGTCGGCAGGGCGTACCTGCCGACGGTGTCGCTGGGACAGAGTTACCGGCTGGTGCGGACGATGATCGGCGGCCGACGCTGACAGCCGCTACTTCGACTCCGGTCCGCCGACCGCGCCGTACACGTGGCGGGTGCCGATCGGCACCACCAGCGGGCGATCGGACACCGGGTCGGCGATGACCGCGGCCTCGAGACCGAACACCTCGAGCAGGAGTTCGGCGGAGATGATGTCCTTCGGCGCGCCGGCCGCGACGATGGTGCCGTCCCGCATGACGATCAGCTGATCGCTGTAGCGGATCGCGAGGTTCAGGTCGTGGAGCACCATCACCACAGTGCGGCCCAGCTCCTCATGCATCCGGTCCACCAGGTCGAGCACCTCGATCGAGTGCGCCAGGTCCAGGTAGGTGGTGGGCTCGTCGAGCAGGAGGATGTCGGTTCCCTGCGCGAGGGCCATCGAGATCCAGGCCCGCTGACGCTGACCACCCGACAGTTGGTCGACGGGGCGGTCCGCGAGGTCGGACACCCCGGTCAACGCGAGCGCCTCGGCGACCTCGCCCTCGTCGTCGGACGACCACTGCCGCAGCCACGACTGGTGTGGGTGCCTGCCGCGGGCCACCAGGTCGGCCACCGTGAGCCCCTCGGGGGCCAGCGGCGCCTGGGGAAGCATGCCCAGTGTGCGGGCGACGTCCTTGGTGCGCATCGAGCCGATGGCCTTGCCGTCGAGCAGCACCGAACCGTTGCGCGGCTTCAGCAGCCGCCCCAGCGCGCGCAGCAGCGTGGACTTGCCGCAGCCGTTCGGCCCGATCACGGTGGTGATCACCCCGGTCCTCACCTCGAGGTCGAGGTTGTCGACGATGACCCGGTCGCCGTACCCGAGGCTCAGGTTCTCGGCGATCAGTCGAGAGTCAGTCTGCACGGTCATGCCGAGACCTTCCGATTGTTGCGCACCAGCAGATACAGCAGGAATGGACCGCCGAGTGCGGAGGTGACGATACCCACCGGCAGCTCGACGGGCAGGATCGTGCGGGCGACGACGTCGCTGCCCACCACGAGCACGGCGCCGGTCAGGGCGGACGCGATGAGCGGCGGGCCGGCGGACCGCACCAGCCGCAGCGCCACCTGCGGTGCGGCGAGCGCGACGAAGCCGACCGGGCCCGCTGCCGCGGTCGCGATGCCGGCCAGGGCGACGGCCATGAGCAGGAGCCGGGCCTGCGACCACTGCAGCCGCACACCCAGCGACACCGCGTTGTCGTCGCCGAGGCGGAGCGCGCCCATCGTGAACGACGAGATCACCGCGTAGCCGCCGACGAGGACGACGGCGATGGTGACGGGCCACACCTGACTCCAGGCGGCGCCGTTGAGGGACCCGTTGAGCCACACCTGGGCCCGCGACGCGTCGTTGATGTCCGCGGAGATCAGCAGCCAGCCGGTGACGGCGATCAGCATGGCGTTGATGCCGATGCCGATCAGGATCAGCCGGTAACCCTCCACCCCGCCGCGCCACGCGAGCAGGTAAATGACCAGCGCGGTGAGCAATCCGCCGAACAGGGCGGCCAGCGGGATGCCCAGGGTGGCGAGGAGGCCGACGAAGCTGCCGCCGCCGCCGAGGACGATCAGCGCGACCGCGGCGGCGCTGGCACCGGACGTGATGCCGAGGATGTCTGGGCTGGCGAGGGCGTTGCGGGCGATCGACTGGGTGATGGCGCCGGCCAGGCCGAGGGCCATGCCGATGAACACCCCGGTCAGCGACCGCGGCAGCCGGAGGTCCATGACGATGAAGTTCTGGGCCTTCGTGCCGCCGCCGAACAGCACCCGGGTGACCTCGGGGATCGACAGCGGGTAGTCGCCGCGACCGATGTTGAGGCACAGCACCAGGAACAGCGCCACCAGCAGGGCCACGTTCACGGCGATGCCGAGGGGGCGCAGGACCAGGGAGATCGGTCCGAGCCGGAACGCGGGGCGGGCCGGGACGCGGGACGCCGGGGCGGCCCCGAGGTCGGGGCGCACTTCGTCGCGAGTGATCACAGGCTTGCCAACTTTCTGCGCCGAACCAACGCGATGAAGAACGGTGCACCGAACACTGCCAGCACGATCCCCACCTGCAACTCACCCGGCCGGACCACGACGCGTCCGATGACGTCGGCGGTCACGAGCATGACGCCGCCGAGGAGCCCGGCGTAGGGGACCAGCCACCGGTAGTCGGGGCCGGTGATCGCCCGCGCGACGTGGGGGACGACGAGACCGATGAACGCGATCGGACCGCACGCCGCGGTGGCCGCACCGGTGAGGAGGGTGATCGCGACGATGCCGAGTGCGCGGCTGGCCGCGATGTTCGTGCCCAGCGACCGTGCCACGTCCTCGCCGAGGCTGAGGACGTTCAGGCCCGGTGTGCTGACGAGGGCGAGGATCAGTCCGATGACGAGGAACGGCAGCACCTGCCACAGCACGTCGAAGCCGCGGCCGGCCACCGACCCGACCACCCAGAAACGGTAGGAGTCGAGGCTGGACTGGTCGACGATGATGATTGCGTTGGTCATCGCCTGCAGGAAGAACGCGACGGCGGCGCCGGCCAGGGCCAGGCTCAGCGGGCTCGCCGCCCCGTTCCCGATCGATGACAGCCCGAACACGACCACGCTCGCCGCGAACGACCCGGCGAACGCGAACCACAGGTATTCACTGGGCGCGCTGAACCCGAACAGGTACATCGACAGCACCACGAGGAATGCGGCGCCCGCGTTGAGACCGAGGAGGCCGGCGTCGGCGAGCGGGTTGCGGGTGTGCCCCTGGATGAGGGCGCCCGCGACACCGAGCGCCATTCCGACGATGAGTCCCAGTGCGGTGCGCGGGCCGCGGAGGGTGCGCACGATGATGTCGGTCTGCGAACCGTCCGCGTCGAACAGTGCATGGAAGATCTCCGCGAACGACAGCGGCCGCGCCCCGACGGCGACGCTGGCGAGGAGCACCAACCCGAGCAGGACCACGAGGACGCCCAGCCCGACGAGCCGACGTCGCCGGATCGCCGCGACCGACACGTCCTTCTCGCGGACGGTGAAGCCCTCGTCGGACGCGGTGCTCTCCCGCACGACCTCGGCTCCGGAACGCCGGAACACCCGCTGCAGCGACCGTTTCGGGCCGATCGCGTCCTGGGTGTGGGTGTCGCGGGTGACCAGGCCGACCCAGCCCTTGCCCGAGCTCTGGCCGGTGTTGCCCTCGCGGAAACCGCGGTTCCACAGGGCCAGTCCGAGGGCGATCGCGACGGCGGCGCCGCCGAACACGACCCGGTCCGCCTGCCCGCCGCCGTTGTCGTCGCGGAGGGACTCCACGATGTACCAGCCGAGGACGAGGGGGATGGCCACTATCCCGATGTCGAGCAGTCCCGCGAGTGCCCGGAGGTACAGGGGGGCGGGACCGCGCGGGACGTCGCGCTTCCCGTAGGGCTCGTCGGTCGGCAGGTGCGGGATGTCGCTGCCGAACTGTCTCGTCGTCGTCACTGGCGGGGGAAGCTCCTGACGTGTGTGCCTGTGCACCGGATCTGCACCGAATTCAACTACTTAGGTTACGGAACCCTATCTCTGATGCCACATCCGGCGGGACGTCCCGGGCGTTGCGGTCGGCGGGGGTGCCTCACATCACATGATGTCAAGTCTTGATATTTGGTTAGGCTCACCTATGTTTGGTGGTGTTCCATCCCGACCGATTGGAGTGCACGGTGACCTCGACCCTGTCCGCCCCCGCGACCGCACTGGACGTGTCCTGCACACGACTTCGCGCGCTGAACGCCGAATATCCGCGCATGTACGCGGTCGCGACGATGGCAGACGAGGGTAAACGCCGGTGGTGGTCGCTGGCGGACGACCTCGACGGCGACCGGGTGCCCCGGATGTGGGCCCGTTCGCTCGAGGACGTTCCCGACCCGGACGTCGCCGCGATGCAGGTGGCCACCGCGCTCATACACGCCGTGGTCGGGCGCGTCACCGCGCTCGTCGTCCTGGAGGGCCGCGCGTGGGACCCGGGGCTCGAGAACCTGTGGATCCACATGGACAGCGACGAGGGCATCGACTGGGCGGGTGTCGCCGACGACACCATGCGCGTCCTGCCGGACGACCCGTACTCAGGCGCACCCCGGACGGTCACCGTGCCCTGCGAGCGGGCGCTGCTGCTCTGGACGGTGCACCGCAGTCTCACGTCGCTGCACGCGGTGTTCGACGCCATCGCCCGGCTGACGCCGATCGACGCGTCCCGCTTCTGGGGACTCGTGGGGGAGGCCGTGCTCGGAGCCGCGACTTACGTGCCGATCCTCGCCGGTGGCGGCGAGGCGGCCGCGCAGCGCCGCGGGCAGGGGATCCTGGACGCCTTCGTGGCCGCCGGGGTGCCGGTCCGCTCGAAGAGCCGGATCACGCGCCCGCACTGCGGCCGACTCGGGCAAGCCAGGAAGCGCTTGCTTAATTAGGGCAGCCTTGCCTATACTCGTTCCAGGCGCCGAGCAGAAATGCCGGCGCCGAGAACCGAACTACCGGACCGCGCCGGAGTCCTGAGGGCTGCAGTGACTCCCAGGTCCATCCCACGGCGGGCCTCACGCTGACACAGTGTGAGGCCCGCCGATCCGTTTGCCCCACCTGCTTTTCCCGCCTCCCTTCCCGTCGTGTAGGCAGGAGATCGGGTGCGCCGCGAGAGCGCACAGCGATCCGATGGAGAGTGTGATGGTGGATTCCGGGGAACAGCAGGCATCGAACGGTGACGGGCGGATCGACACTGCCGCGTTGGCCGATCAACTGGGCAAGGGCTTCGACGCCCTCATCGGGCTCGAATACACCGAACTCTCACCCGACCGCGTGCGAGCGCAATGGACGGTCACCCCGGACCTGCAGCAGCCGGCCGGAATCCAGCACGGCGGCGTCTACTGCTCCGTCATCGAATCGGTGGCCAGCGCAGCGGGCACGGTGTGGCTCGGCGGCCGCGGACACGTCGTCGGTGTCAACAACAACACCGACTTCCTCCGCGCGACCCGGGAGGGCACGCTGACCGCCGAAGCCAGCCCCGTCCACCGCGGACGCACCCAGCAGCTGTGGGAGGTCCGGATCACCGACGAACAGGACCGACTCGTCTCCAAGGGGCAGGTCCGGCTCGCGAACATCACCGACACCGGACGCCTCGGCAACTGACGACCACCCACGCGCACGGCGGAGGGGACGGACCCGACAGGTCCGTCCCCTCCGCTCTGTTCACGTCATGGGCGCGCCTGCGTCACCCCGCGGCTTTGCGCTGCGCGCCGCCGGACGACTTCTCGGCCTCTTTCTCCCGCTCGTGCCGCTCCAGCTGCTCCATCGCGTTGCGGGCGAACACCCACTGCTCGGTGGACGCCATCTGCGCGCGCCCGCGGCCGAGGAACGTCACCGTCCACGACAGCAGAGTGGACAGCCGGCTGCGGAACCCGACCAGGTACATCAGGTGGATCGCCAGCCAGGCCACCCAGCCGATGAAACCGCTGATCTCGAGCTTCCCGACCTTCGCCACCGCACTGAATCGCGAGATGGTGGCCATGCTGCCCTTGTCGAAGTACTTGAATGGCGGCCGGTCCTCCGGCTTCTGACCGCTCAGGCCGGCCTTGATCTGCTTGGCTGCGTACTTGCCGCCCTGCATCGCGACCTGCGCCAGACCCGGCAACTTGTCGAGCGCCATCATGTCGCCGATCACGAACACCTCGGGGTGGCCGGGCACCGACAGGTCGGGTTTGACCAGGACGCGACCGGCCCGGTCGATCTCGGCGTCCGACTGCTCCGCGATCTGCTTGCCCAGCGGGCTCGCCTGCACACCGGCCGACCACACCTTGCACTGCGACTCGATCCGGCGTTGCGTGCCGTCCTTGTCCTTGACGACGAGGCCGTCGACGTCGACGTCGACGACCATCGCCCCCAGCTGGATCTCGATGCCGAGCTTCTCCAGCTGCTGGCGGGCCTTGCGGCTCAGCTTGCCGCCGTAGACGGGCAGCACGTCGTCCGCGCCGTCCAGCAGGATCACGCGGGCCTCACGGGGATCGATGTTGCGGAACGCCCCCGACAGGGTGCGCCGCGACAGTTCCGCGATCTGGCCGGCGAGTTCGACACCGGTCGGACCGGCGCCGACGACGACGAACGTCAGGAGCCGGGCGCGTTCGGCGGGATCGTTCGACAATTCGGCCTGCTCGAACGCGCCCAGGATGCGGCCGCGCAGTTCGAGGGCGTCGTCGATGGTCTTCATGCCCGGCGCGAACTCGGAGAAATGATCGTTGCCGAAGTAGGACTGGCCCGCGCCCGCCGCGACGATCAGGCTGTCGTACGGGGTGACGGTGGTCCGGTCCAGGAACCGGGAGGTGATCGTCTTCGCCTCGAGATCGATCTCGTCGACATCCCCGAGCAGAACCTTGGTGTTCTTCTGCTTGCGCAGCACCAACCGGGTGGCGGGAGCGATGTCGCCGACGGAGAGAATGCCGGTCGCCACCTGATACAGCAACGGCTGGAACAGATGGTGAGTGGTGCGCGCGATCATGGTGATGTCGACATCGGCATTCTTCAGCGCCTGTGTGCCGAACAACCCACCGAAGCCGGATCCAATGACCACGACGCGATGGCGGCGTGACTCAACCGACTTGATACTCATTCCGTGCTCCTCGAAAAATAGACGACTCCTGTCACGGTAGTCGCCTTGTCCCCGAGCGTCTCAGTAAGCGTTGCTTCGCCCCGCCTGCACAGCGGAATCGATCCAGAAACCGGCGGCCCGTCCATACGTGAAGGCGGGCAGCCCCTCCGTGAGGAACTGCCCGCCTTCCGGTGCGTACGCGGCTATTCCGCCCGGCCGATCCGCTTCCGCCCCGTGGGAGTTCCCGGCGATTCCGGCGGAACGAAATCCGATTTGATCGAGAACACGAACAGTGCCGACACCCCGACCACGACGACAAGAATGGTGAGGACTACGACCACGTAGCCGAAACCGACACCAATTGCTGTCAAGTCCATCAGACCTACCTCCTCAGTCGCTGCTCACGCTACTGCGGAGGGTAGCCGCTGTCACCGCGTCGGCGGGGAAGAACGATTCGATGGCCAGCTCCGCGACCGTCACGTCGAGGGGAGTGCCGAACATCGTGGTCGTGCTGAGGAACGTCAGCACCGTGTCGTGGTGCCGGATACGCAGCGGCACGACGAGCGACCCCGGCAGTCCGGCGCCGTCGACGGTGCCGCCGGGGTAGCCCTCCAATTCCCGCAGCAGGTCACGCAGTCCGTCGTCGCCGGTGACCGCGATCTGGTGCCGCAGCCGGTGCAGGAGATGCCCCCGCCACTGCGCCAGGTCCAGGATGCGCGGTGCCATGCCGTCCGGGTGCAGGCTCAATCGCAGGACGTTCACGGGCGGCTCGAGCAGCTCCGCGGCGCAACCCTCGGTCAGCACCGCGACGGCCTCGTTGGCGTCCACCATGTTCCAGTGCCGGTCGACCACCACCGCCGGGTAGGGGGAATGCGCGGTGAGGATCTTCCCGATGGCGTCGGCGATCGACGCCATCGGCACCTCCGACAGTCGGTGCTCCGGGAAGGCGGGCGCGAAACCGCCGGCGAGGAGCAGTGCGTTGCGTTCACGCAGGGGAATGTCGAGATGGTCGCTGAGGCGCAGCAGCATCGCCCGCGTGGGATTCGACCGCCCGGTCTCCAGGAAGCTGATGTGCCGCGCCGAGATCTCCGCGCGGTTCGCCAGTTCCAGCTGACTGAGCCGCCGGCGTTCCCGCCACGCCCGCAGGTGGGTGCCGACATGCGACGTGCGCCGATCGTCGAGGGTGGTCATTCCGCCAGCTTAGGTCGGGCGGATCGCCGCGACCATTACCTCGGACGTCATGGTCAGCGGTCACGTGAGGTGATCGAACTCCCCGGTCACCCACGCGCAGTGCCGGGTGGCCGAGTATTCGAGCGCCTCCCGGCCGTCACTGTCGATCACGTTGTCGAAGTTGCCGATGATGCGGTCGAACTCGAGATGCGACAGCTGGTCCGCGATGCGCCGCACCACCGCCGCGGACAGCGGCAGCCGGTTGGGATACGACCGGAGGAACGACACCGTGCGGCGGTCCGGGTTGGGGAACACGCCGTCCCCGGTGAGGAGGACCCCCCGGCCGTCGGCGCCGTCCCGCCAGTGCGCGACGGCGCTGCCCGGAAAGTGCCCGCCGATCTGGTGCAGGGTCAGACCCGGCGTCACCTCGTGGGTGCCGGACCAGAACACGATCGGGCCGTCGGACCGCGCCAGCCACGCGCGGTCCGCGTCGGCCACCAGGATCGGCACGCCGCCGAGCGCCTTCGACCACTGCGTCTGGACCCCGAACATGTGCGGGTGGCTGCCGGCGACGGCGATGACCGGGCCGTGCGCGGCGACGGCGTCGACAGCGGCGTCGTCGACGAACCCGATCGGATCCCACAGCAGCGACCCGGCGGGGGTGCGGATCACGAGGGACTGCTGGCCGATCGCGGTCTTCGGGTCCACGTACAGGCCGTGCAGCCCCGGCTCGACCTCGTGCTCGATCGCGCGGTACCCCGCACCGGCGAGCTTCTCCACGGTGGTCCACTCCTGACCGCCCAGCGGAATGTACTGGCGTTCGTCCGCGCAGATCGCGCACTCGTCGGGGAGCGGGGTGTTCGGGTCCTGTTCGACGCCACACGTGGCGCACAGATGAAATAACACCCCTCGATCATGCATCCTCACGGCACCCCGAGGAGCCGCAATCCGGCAGTCGCTGCGGCCGCGGACAGGACGATCACGACGAAAGGTGCCTTCCGCCAAGCGAGTATGCCCGCGACGACGACGCCGGTGGGACGCGCCACTCCGGCGAGGTCGTGGCCTTCGGTGAGCGCGGTCGTGCCCACCAGTGCGGTGAGCAGA
Organism: Rhodococcus mengyinensis; assembly: GCF_048381435.1. Taxonomy (NCBI): domain Bacteria; kingdom Bacillati; phylum Actinomycetota; class Actinomycetes; order Mycobacteriales; family Nocardiaceae; genus Rhodococcus; species Rhodococcus mengyinensis. The sequence continues at coordinate 181,592 of NZ_JBLWIT010000133.1, forward strand.
ACCACGGCGGCCGTCGCCATGGTCCGCTCCACCCACGGCCGGGTGGCGATCCGTGGCCGCAGCACCGGTCCCGCGAACCGGAAGGCGAACGTGCCCGCCGCAAGGACCCCGACCGACCCGATCAGCACGAGGTTCCCGGTCACGGCAGCACCTTCCGCCGCACACCGGCAAGCAGCCCCACCAGCGCCGCCAGCACCGGAAGCCCTGCGGGCAGGAAGGGCGTGGTGGCCAGGGCGATCACGCCGCCGGCCAGTGCCGGCACCCGCACGTCCCGATCGCGCAACGCCGGCAGCACCAGCGCCAGCAGCACCGCCGGGAACATGGCGTCCAGTCCCAGCACCGCGGGGTCGCCGATCGCCGAGCCCGCCACCGCGCCGAGCACGGCCCCGAGCGGCCAGCACACCGCGATCCCTACACCGCACGCCCAGTACGCGGCGCGCCTGCGGTCGGCGTCCGTCTCACCGAGGGCGAACACCACCGACTCGTCGTTCATCAGGTGACTGCCGACGACGCGGCGCAGCCCGCGCCCCAGCACGTCACCGACCGCCAGACCGAACGGCAGGTGCCGCGCGTTCACCAGCAGCCCGGCGATCGTCGCCGCGACCGGGCTGCCGCCTGCCGCGACGATGCCGACGAACAAGAACTCCGCAGATCCGGCGAGGACCAGGACCGACAGTGCGACGGGCAACCAGGCGTCCAGGCCCGAACCCACCGCGATGGCGCCGTACGACATGCCGACCAGTCCGTCGGCGAGGCACACCAGCGCGATGTTTCGGAGGACCCGCGAATCGAGTGTTCGCTTCATCGAACGCATGACTTCTATACTGAACACATGGTGCATCGTTCGTCAAGACGAACATCGCGACCAAAATAATGAACGGGTTGTCGGGAAGGGAAACCATGGCAGGGCAATCCCCACTGGGCTACATCGGACCCTCGCTGCGCCGCGAACGCGAACGCTCGGGTATGTCCCTGACCGAAGTCGCCCGCCGCGCCGGGGTTGCGAAATCCACACTGTCCCAACTGGAATCGGGGGGCGGCAACCCGAGCGTCGAAACCCTGTGGGCCCTCTGCGTCGCACTCGACGTGCAGATGTCGCAACTGTTGGACCCGCCGCGGCCGCGCGTGCAGGTCATCCGGGCCGACGAAGGACCGGAACTGACATCCGACCGGTCCGACTACCGCGCCACCCTCGTCGCGTCCTGCCCGCCGTCCGCGCGCCGGGATCTATACCGCCTCGCCGTCGAACCCGGCCCCGCCCGGGAGTCCGAACCGCACTTGCCCGGGGTGGTCGAACACGTCATCCTCAGTGCCGGGCGCGCCCTCGTCGGCGTCGCGGGCGATCCGGTCGAACTCGGACCCGGCGACTACATCGCCTACCCCGGCGATGTCGCACATGTGTTCGAAGCGCTGGAGCCGGGCACCCGCGCCGTCCTGGTGTCCGAACACAACTGAGGACATTCGGCGAAATTTCTCCGCCCAGGGTGTCGATTCGGAAGGGTGACGTTCGTATAGGAGGTGAGAGCCGGCCACATCCGCAGTCGCCGGCTGTCCGATCCGAGGAGGAACCCGAGATGACCCAGTACCTGTTGAGCGTGTACCAGCCCGACGGACCCGCTCCCGACCCCGACGTCCTCGCGAAGATCGGCGACGACCTCGACGCCCTCAACCAGGAGATGGTGTCCGCGGGCGCGTGGGTGTTCAGCGGGGGACTGTGCGCCCCCACCACGGCGACCGTGCTGCGGGCCCAGGGCGGGGACGTGCTCCTCACCGACGGCCCCTACACCGAAGGCAAGGAACATCTCGGCGGATTCACCATCGTCGAGGCGCCCGACCTGGACGCCGCCCTCGAATGGGGTCGCAAGCTGACCCGGGCGACGACCCTTCCGATCGAGGTCCGGCCGTTCGTACACCACGGTGGAGCCGGCGACTGACGTGGTCGGGTCCGCCGACATCGAACGGGTGTTCCGTGAGGAACACGGCCGCGCGGTGTCCGTCCTGGTCGGCGTGTTCGGCGACCTCGACATCGCCGAGGACGCCGTCCAGGACGCGTTCACCGAGGCGGTGCGGCGCTGGCCCTCGTCCGGGCTGCCGCCGAGCCCGGCCGGATGGATCATCACCACCGCCCGGCGCCGCACGATCGATCGGCTCCGGCGCGAGGCCACCCGGCACGACCGCCACGCGCAGGCCGCCCTGTTGCTCGCCCGCGACGAACCGGTGGAGGAGGGCGTCGTGCACGATGACCGGCTACGCCTGATCTTCACGTGCTGCCACCCGGCGCTCGCCCCCGCCGCCCAGGTCGCGCTGACCCTCCGCCTCCTGGGCGGGCTCGGCACCGCGGAGATCGCGCGCGCATTCCTGGTCCCCGAGCCGACCATGGCGCAGCGCCTCGTCCGGGCCAAGGGGAAGATCCGGGACGCCCGGATCCCGTACCGGGTGCCGAGCGAGACCGATCTGCCGGACCGCCTCCGCGCCGTCCTGGCCGTCGTCTATCTGATCTTCAACGAGGGCTACACGGCCAGTTCCGGGGACCGGCTGACGCGGGCGAACCTGTGCGCCGAGGCCATCCGCCTCGGCCGGGTCCTGGCCGCGCTGATGCCCGACGAACCGGAGGTCACCGGGCTGCTCGCGTTGATGGTGCTGATCGAGTCGCGGCGAGACGCCCGCACCGACGGCGACGGCCGGCTCGTGCTCCTGCCCGATCAGGACCGCAGTCGGTGGGATCGTGACCTCGTCGCCGAGGGGCAGTCGCTGGTGCGGGAGTGCCTGCGACGGAACACCCCCGGGCAGTATCAGATTCAGGCCGCGATCAACGCCGTCCACAGCGATGCGGAGACGGCCGCCGACACCGACTGGTGGCAGATCCTGCATTTGTACGACCAGTTGATGTCGGTGGCGCCGAGTCCGGTGGTGGCCCTGAACCGGGCGGTCGCCGTCGCCGAGGTCAGGGGACCGGAGCAGGGGTTGGCCCTCGTCGACCAGCTCGACCTCGGCAAATACCACCTGTACCACGCGGTGCGGGCCGATCTGCTCCGCAGACTCGGACGTCCCGACGAGGCGGCGCGCGCATACGAGACGGCGCGCGACCGCACCGAGAACGCTGCCGAGCGGGAATTCCTTCGGGAACAGCGCGATTCGCTCCGGTGACCCGGACTGCCGGTCAGAGACCCAGGCCCGGCGGCAGGCACACCGACCCGAAACACGTTTCCGTGCTCACGGTGACGGGGAGAGGCTCCGCCGTCGCCGGCTTCGCGTATGCGGTCTCCGGGAGCGGCGCCGAACCCCACACCTCGTCACCGGGGCCCGCGTTCTCACTGCAGATCCAGTGGACCAGGTAGTCGCCGTCGGGCACCGCGTCGAACACGAAGTCCCGCGGTCCCGGCCCGATCACCACATTCGATGCGTGGAACACCGCCACGGACTCGGGGTTCACGATGTCATCCGCCGCATGCAGCCCGCCGAGTCCGCACACGATGTCCGCACCGGTGTCGTTCGCGATCGTCGTCGTGACGGTGCTCCCGGCCACCGCGGCGGCCAGGGTCACGTCGGGTGGGTCCGCGGCGACGGGAGCGGCCAGGAACAGGGCGAGGGGGCCTGCGGCGATCAGCGTGACCGCGGCCCGGGGCACGAGTGTCATCAGCGGAACCTTCGTTCTCGGCGGTCTCACTCCGGACGTCACGGTGTTGATACCCGCGGTGCGGGCGGATAAACGGCGGCGGGCGACACGTCAAGTTCCCCCGGTGGATCATTCGACGGCACCCGCCGGGGATCGGAGCATTCAGTGTCGGCCGCGTTTGGCGCGGGCGGCGAACTCGTCCAGCACCCGGACGACGTCCTTGGCCTGCCAGATCCGGTTCCGTCGCCCGTCGGTGATCTGGGTGAGGATCCCGGCGTCGACCAGGCGGTCGATGGCGATCTGCGCGTTGGCGCCGGTCACCCCGAGCGTGGATGTGACGAGCCTGTTGTCGACGACCGGTTGACGAAGGAGCACGTCCACCAGCCGGTGTACCGCCGCGCCGCGCCGCGCCGTCACACGGGTGCGCCAGTCGGCTCGAACCGCTTCCAGGTCCTGAACGAGGGTGCGACCGTTGGCGACCGCACCGAACGATGCCTCCGCGATCGACCGGACGATCGGCTCGACGTTCCCGGACCGGTACTCGCCGAGCGCGTCGAAATACTCTGCGGTGTCGTGTAGTAGGCCCGCGGACACCGGAACGGCAACACTGCGGGTGAGCTGTCCGCCGCGCAGCATCGCCTGAATCAGGGCGCGTCCGACACGCCCGTTGCCGTCCGGGAACGGGTGGATGGTTTCGAACTGCGCGTGCGCGACCGCAATCTGGGCGATCACGGGCACATCGACGCGGTTGGCGAAGACGATCAAGTCGTCGATCAGTGCGGGAACCCGGTCATGGTGCGGGGGGACGAACTGCGCGGTGTGGGGTCCGAGGCTTCCGCCGCCGATCCAGACCTGCTGCTGCCGCCATCGACCGGCGATGTTCGGATCGCCGTGTTCGAGCAGCGCGCGATGCATCTGCAGGATCGCCTCGGCGTCGATGGAGTCGGACAACTCCAACGCGGCGTGCATGGCCCGGACGTTTCCGACGATCAGGCGGGCGTTGCGGGAGGCGTGCTCGCCGAGTTCGGCCAGCGCGATCTGCCGCGCCCCGCTGCTGAGGTTCTCGATCTCCGAGCTCGACGCACTCTCGGTGCGGAGCAGAATGGAGGCGAACGGGGCGGTGATGTGGCCGACCTCGACGTCGAAACGGGTGAGCTCGGTCGCCGCTTCCTCCGTCAGCGATTGCAGCTCGCCGCTCAGTGAGATGGTTTGCTCCGCGATGAACGCCGGTACTGCCGCACGGTAGGAGCTGGCAGTGAGGCGCCGCTCGCGCCGAGAGCCGTAGTCGCCGGCGGTGCTGACCCACGGATGCTGCTCGTAGGCGACAGGAGGCCACAAGAGTCCGCCGTTAACCGATGCCACCCAGCGAACATACCATTGGTTAATAAGTTATCCAATGGTATGGACCCAGGTAGTGACGGTGCGCAACGCGATCGAGCGCCAGTTCTACGACTTCGGTTCCGGCGCCCAATCGCGTTCCGCGTGATTCTCGGTGTTCCCGTGTTCATCACGCGGTGACCGGCGTCGCCGGGACGCGGTGATTCGGCGACCGATGATTCCGTGCTGAGGTGCGAACAGGTAGACCAGCGCGAATGCCGCACCCTGGGACAGCACCACCATGCCGCCGCTGGCCGTGTCGAGGTGATAACTCAAGTACAGGCCGATGACGGCGCAGGCCGCCGAGATCGCCGGGGCGATGACCAGCATCCGGTGGAAGCTGTCGGTCAGCAGGTACGCGGTGGCCCCGGGAATGATCAGCATCGCGACGACCAGGATGACGCCGACGGCCTGCAGGGCCACCACCGCCGTCAGGGCCAGCAGCCCCAGGAGCGCGGCCCCGAGCAGGCGCGGGTTCAGGCCGATCGCGTGGGCGTGGGTGGGGTCGAAGGCGTACAGCGTGAAGTCGCGGCGCTTGACGATCAGTGCGACGAAGACGACGGCCCCGAGTATCGCGATCTGGACGAGGTCGGACCGGCTCACGCCCAGCAGGTTGCCGAAGATGATGTGGTTGAGGTCGGTTTGGCTCGGGGTGACCGAGACCAGCACCAGCCCGAGCGCGAACAGGGTGGAGAACACGATGCCGATCGCGGCGTCCTCCTTGACGCGGCTGGTGTCGCGGACCACCCCAATCAGTGCCACGGCAAGGAACCCGAAGATCACCGCGCCGATCGCGAACGGGGCGCCGACGATGTAGGCCAGGACGACGCCGGGCAGGACAGCGTGCGAGACCGCATCACCCATCAGTGACCAGCCGATCAGAACCAGCCAGCACGACAGCACCGCGCACACCACGGCGGCGATCAGGGTGGTGATCAGCGCGCGGACCATGAAGTCGTAGCGCAGCGGGTCGACGAAGAAGTCGATGACATCCATTGATTCTCAGGTCCTTGTCATGACGTCGAGGCCGAATGCGGCCGCCAGGTTCTCCGGTTGCAGCACGACCGTCGGGTCACCGTGCATGAGGACGGTGCGCATCAGCAGGATCGCCTCGTCGGCCAGGGTGGGCAGTGCGTGCAGGTCGTGGGTGGAGACCAGGATCGCCGCACCCGCGGCCGCGAGTTCACGCAGCAGTGCGGTGATGGTGGCTTCGGAGCGTTTGTCGACCCCGGCGAACGGTTCGTCGAGGAGAAGGATGGTGGCGCCCTGTGCGATTCCGCGGGCGACGAAGGTGCGCTTCTTCTGGCCGCCGGACAGTTGCCCGATCTGCCGGTCCGCCAGTTCGGTCAGTTCGACGCGTTCGAGGGCGTGGTCGACGGCCTCGCGGTCAGCTCTGCCGGGCCGCCGGGTCAGCCCCATGTGCCCGTAGCGGCCGGTCATCACCACGTCCCGCACCGAGAGGGGGAACGTCCAGTCCACGTCCTCGCTCTGCGGAACGTAACCCAGCACACCGGTCTTGCGTGCCGCGGCCGACGCCGTGCCGTTGATGCGGACCGTGCCGGAGTCGGGTTTGACCGTGCCCATGATCGTCTTGAACAGGGTGGACTTTCCGGAACCGTTCATGCCGACGAGGCCACAGACGCGTCCTGGCTGCAGGGCAAGTGAGACCTGGTCGAGCGCAAGGACATCGCCGTAGTGGACGGTGACGTCCTGTACCTCGACGGCCGGCTGGGTGGTCATGATTGCTGCCCGTTCAGTGCGGAGGTGAGGGTGTCGGCGTCGTGCCGGATCAGATCGAGGTACGTCGGCACCGGCCCGTCCGCCTCGGACAGGGAATCGACGTAGAGGGTGCCACCGAACGCGGCGCCCGTGGCTTCGACGACGCGTTGCATCGGCGCATCCGACACCGTGGATTCGCAGAACACCGCCGGAACCCGGTTGTCCTTGACGAACTCGATCGTCGAGGCGATCTGCTGGGGCGTGGCCTGCTGTTCGGCATTGACCGGCCAGATGTATTTCTCGGTCAGCCCGGCATCCCGGGCCAGATACGAGAACGCTCCCTCGCACGTGACCAGCGCCCGTTCGTTGACCGGCAGTGCCCCCAGCTCGGCGACCAACTCGTCCTGCACCTTCTGCAGCTGCGCCTTGTACGCGTCGCCGTTGATGCGATAGTCGGCCGCATGTGCCGAATCGAGTTCGCTCAACGCGGCGACCATGTTGTCGACGTAGATCTGCACGTTCAACGGTGACATCCAGGCGTGCGGATTCGGTTTGCCCGCGTAGGCGTCCTCGCCGATGGCGATCGGCTCGACGCCGTCGCTGACGACCACGTGCTCGACGTCCACACCGTCGACGAACTGGGCGAACCACGCCTCCAGGTTCATCCCGTTGTCGAGGATCAGGTCGGCCTCGGCTGCCTTCTTGATATCGCCCGGGGTGGGCTCGTATCCGTGAATCTCCGCGCCCGCCTTGGTGATCGACTCGACGGTCACGTGCTCACCTCCGACGTTCGCGGCGATATCGGCGAGAACGGTGAACGTCGTCAACACCACCGGTTTGTCGTTTTCCGGTCCGTCACCCGTGCCGCATCCCGACAGCATCAGCGCCGTGGCAAGCGCTGTCAGCACCGCGGCACCGGCTACCGGCCGTCGTCGCGCACCCACCTTGAAGCCCATTGTTTTCACGGTCGAATCATAATGTTCGGCTCGCCGAAACCACAAGGGCGGCACCTCTCAGTCACGTCGTCGGTCGACGGAAGTCGCCGTTGGAGCCCGCCTGGGAGCGCCGTGCCGCGACTGTGTCGGCGGTGGACCCGATCGTGGGCGCGAGCCGCCACAACCCAGCGGCGGCGAGAATGTGCCACAGCGCGTGGCCCTGCAGGACACTGCCCGGCCGGCAGATCGACGTCCGGTCGCCGATGGTGCCGAGCAGCGCGCCGGACACGAGAAGCAGTGCCGCGACGACGGTCGTGCGCCGCAGCTGCGGACGGACGCGGGCGCGTTCCAGACCGAGTCCCACGGCGACCGCGGCGAGTATTGCCTGCACGGCCGTCGAGGCCGTCGGGCCCGCCGCCACCGCGGGGATCATCACGACCGGGACGGCAAGCCACCACACCGGCGACAGCCGCCGGCCGAACCGGTCGGAGGCGGCGTCGACGGCGATGAAGGCCAGCAGTGTCGCGATCGGGATGTCGTGTGCGTAGGCCTGCCATGGTGGGTTGGGTCCGTGTGCAACGAGCGACCCGGCACCGACCGCGATGACGAGGAGGCCGTACGTCACGGTCGGCGCGCCGTGCGGACGACGCGCGACGACCGTGAGACCGGCAATCACGAAGGCGAGGCTGGTGACGGCGGCCGCCGTCTGCCCGATGAAACCTGCGTCGCGATACAGCTCGCAGGCATTCGCCAGCATCATGTCTTCGAGGTTTCCAAAGAGGTCCGCCGGCCGCAATCGCGGTAGCGCCGGCGGGAAGATGGGCTGGCAGTCATACGGTGCCCCCGTGCGGACACCGAAGTCGGTGTCGTGTCAGCTCGCCCGCGCGACGTCGGCTTCCGTGTCCTCGATGCGGCGTTCGAGGTAGTGCAGTTGCGCGATCGCGTTGCGGGCGGTGATCTGCTGGTGGGTGTTGGTCAGTTGACCGCGCCCGGTGCCGAGAAAGGTCCAGGCCCACGACAGCAGGGTCGCGAGGCGGCTGCGGAAGCCGACGACATAGACGACGTGCACGGCCAGCCACATGATCCACGCGAGGAAACCGGTCAGCTCGAGGCCGCCGATCTTGGCGACCGCGTTGAATCGGCAAATGGTTGCCATCGAGCCCTTGTCGCGGTACCGGAAGGGGTTCCGTTCCGGTACCGGGCGTCCCTTGGCTGCGGCGGTGACCTCGGCGGCGATCTGTTTCGCGGCGTAGCGGCCCCCTTGGATCGCGACCTGGGCGACGCCGGGCAGACGATCGCGCGACATCATGTCGCCGACAACGAACACATTCGGATTGCCCGGCAGGGTGAGGTCTTCGTCGACGGCCACGCGGCCTGCGCGGTCGATGTCGGCGCCGGACTGTTCGGCGAGCTGGCGGCCGAGGGGACTCGCGGCCACTCCCGCGGACCAGACCTTGCAGGCGGATTCGATGCGGTGCTCGGTGCCGTCGGCGTCGCGAACGGTTAGTTCGCGGGCGTCGACGTCGGTCACCGACGCACCCAGCCGCACCACGACGCCCAGCTTTTCGAGGGTTTCCGCCGCCTCGGAGCCGAGGTTGTCCCCGAACGGCGGCAGTACCGCCGAGGCGGCGTCGAGCAGGACGATCCGCGCATCCCGGGGATCGAAGTTGGAGTACGCCCCGACGAGTGTGCGGTGTGCGAGTTCGGCGATCTGGCCGGCCATCTCGACGCCGGTGGGGCCGGCACCGACCACGACGAAGGTGAGTAGGCGTGCCCGCTCCCGCGGGTCGGTGATGACCTCTGCCTGCTCGAACGCGCCGAGGATCCGGCCGCGGAGTTCGAGGGCGTCGTCGATCGTCTTCATGCCGGGTGCGTGCTCGGCGAAGTGGTCGTTGCCGAAATAGGACTGCTGCGCCCCGGCGGAGACGATGAGGCTGTCGTATCCGGTGACGGTGATCTGCCCGAGGTGTTCGGACGTCACCGTACGTTCGGTCAGGTCGATGGTGGTGACGTCGCCGAGTCGGACGGCGGCGTTGGCCTGGTCCTTGAGGATCATCCGCGTCGAGGGGGCGATCTCGCCTTCGGAGAGGATGCCGGTGGCCACCTGGTACAGGAGGGGTTGGAACAGGTGGTGGGTGGTGCGGTCGATCACCGTGACGTCCACGTCCGCGCGGCGGAGGGCCTTCGTCGCGAACAGCCCACCGAAGCCAGATCCGATGACGACGACGCGGTGGCGCGCGGGCGGGGACTGGGGGTTGCTCATGGTGAGCCTTTCCGATCACGCCCAGGGGCGACGATCTCGGTGTCGGGGAGATGGATGTCCAGGGTTCACGACCAGCAATTCGACTGACAGGCATCAATAGTGAACAAGCGGCGCAGGGAAGCCAAGGTGAGAGAACAAAATTCTCTAGACTGAGCCGATGAAGAAGAATGTTTCAGGCGCGCCGTATGCCGAAGGCTCGGGATCGAATGATGTTCGAACGGGGGCGCCGATCGATGAGATCGACCGGATCCTCCTCGATCAACTCTCGCGCGACGCGCGTACCCCGAACAACGCCCTCGCCGCCCTCGCGGGCATCGCCCCCTCGACCTGCCTGGGCCGAGTGCGTTCGCTGATCGATCGCGGAGTGATCCGCGGATTCCATGCCGACATCGATCCCGCCACCCTCGGCAGGGACCTGCAGGCAATGATCGCAGTGCGAGTACAGGCCAACGCAAGACAGCATCTCGGGCAGCTCGCCGAGCAACTCGCCACCCTCGACGAGGTGCTGAACGTGTACTTCATCGCCGGCGCCGACGACTACCTCATCCACGTCGCCACCGCGAGCAGCGAAGAGCTGAGGCGCTTCGTCCTCGACCACCTCAGCGCACATCCCGCGGTCGCCTCGACGGAGACCATCCTGATCTTCGAGCACGTGCGCCCGCGGCACCGAGCGCCCCGGGCCGAGCAATCGTCGGGCCGATGAGGACCTCCACCGTCGACGCTGCCGTCGTCCGGGGGCCGAGACCGGTACCCGTCAGGCTGCCGTGAGCGCCTTGATGCGGTCGGGCCGGAAACCCGCCCAATGGTCGTCACCCACCACGACGACAGGGGCCTGCAGGTAGCCGAGACCTCTTACGTAGTCATGGGCGTCGGGGTCTCGGGTGATGTCGACGATCGTGTAGTCGAGCCCCTCGTTGTCCAGGGCGCGGTAGGTGGCGGTGCATTGCACGCAGGCCGGCTTGCTGTAGATCGTGATGGTCATGGTGCACTCCGCTCCGTGATGTGTGCCGGCGGGGGACCGGAAGCATATGCTCTCCGGCCCGGGCTCGCGCGCTGACAGCGCGGAGCCGCCGAGTCCCGCCAACTCATCGAACATACATTCGATTATCTGTTATGGTGACCTTTCGGCGCCGGTGACGGTGTAGGGAAGACTCCGTCACTGGCGCCGTCAACGCAGCGGAAAACACGAGAGACGTTGTCGCGCAATGCTTGTCGGATAGATTCCGGAGTATCGGCACGGGGGAGAAGCGTCAGGACGCGGCCCGAACGTCCGTCCCGGCGAGTCGGGCGCTGTGCCGTTCCGGGCCGCTGTGGCTAGGACGCATCCATGACTTCGTGCCGGATTCCTCAGCGTTCAGGGACGGACGCACTCGTTCTCGGTTCCCGCGCGCGTTCTCGAGGCCGAAAACGGGTGCGTCTACGGAAAGGGTGCGCGGCTGTCGCCCGGAGCTCGACGCGCCGACGCTGCCGACCCGTCGTCCGGGTGTGGAGGTCGCCGGTGGCGCGGGGCAGGCCCTGCGATCCACTAGTTGACATAATGTCGATTATCGGCAAAAAGTGGCATTCTATCGCCGCAGGTCTGAGGCCTGGATTTGGCCTGCCTGTATACCCGCAGCCAGTTCTGCGTCGACCTGGCCCTCGGGCCCGTCCGGCGCTCATTCGCCACGTATTCGACTCGGCGCGTCGACGTCGAACCGTCGCGGCTGATGCACCCGTCGGCGCGCTGAATAATATTCACGCCGCCGGATGTGCGGCCCCGGACCGCTAAGGCCAATTCGGCGGTGTCGTCGAGTGGCCCGCTTTTCTGAATGAATGTTCGGTTTCGGGTCTCCCCTCCCTCCGACCCATGCACCCTCATTACGTCACTGTGACGTAATGAGGGTGCGCCCGGTCCACTCGGAACGTGGCCGGCTTCGGTATCACCCGTGCCAGGATCGAAGCACTCCACAACACGTTCGGAAAGGGTGTGCCGGTGTCTGAATCGCTGGTCTTCGACGATGAGCCCGAACCCCGGACTGCGCTCTGGCATGCCTGCACGCGGTTTCCGACCGGCGCCCCGGGCGACTCCGTGACGGCCGTACTGAGCGACATGGCCACGAAACGGTACGACTGCGCTTCGGTCGTCGCCGTATTGGACGGAGGCCGGCTCGGGGGTCGGGGAGCAGTCGCGTCAGATCCGGCGCTTAGAGCGATTATCGAGCGGCCCTGATCTTGGGGTGATTTCATGTCGTCGTGATCGATGATGGTGGCTACGGTCGGTTCGGTGCGCTGTCGCGGCAGGAGCTGGAGCGGTTCTGCTACCTCGATGATGAAGATCGGAGGTTGATCTCTGCTCGGCGGCGGGACTACAACCGGCTCGGGTTCGCCGTGCAGCTGGTGACCGTGCGTCACCTGGGCATGTTCCTGCCCGGTCCGCTGGACGTTCCCCCGGAGCTGGTCGACTATCTTGCCGAGCAGCTGGGCATCGACGACCCGTCGTGCGTGAAGCGCTACCCGGACCGGGAGAAGACCAAGCTCGAACATGCCTGGGAGATCCAACGCGAATACGGGCTGGCGCCGTTTACCGATGTCGAACCGGAGCTGAAGGCATGGATCGCCGACCAGGCGTGGATGACCGGTGACGGTCCGAAGGCGATCTTCGAGGGTGCGGTCACTTGGTTACGGGAGCGCCAGGCGCTGCTGCCATTTGGTGTCACGACGTTGCAGAAGCTGGTCGCGGCCGGCAGGGCGGCAGCCGATCAGCGGCTGTGGAATGAGTTGGACGGCCAGCTCACGCCGGTCACGGCGTCGGCGCTGCTGCGGTTGCTCGACGTGCCCGAGGGTGGCAAGCAGCGGGTCAGCGAGCTGGACCGGTTGCGCAAGGGTGTGTTCCGGCCCTCGTCGAAGGGGATGCTCGCCGCGCTGCACCGGTTGGCCGACCTGCATTCCCTCGGTATCGGGACGTTGGACGTGTCGGCGGTGCCGCCACGACGGTTGGCCGGATTGGCTACGTACGGCCTGTCGGGTAAGGCGAACGCGCTGCGCCGCCTGCCGCGTGAGCACCGCCTGGCGGTGCTGGTCGCCACTGTGGTGGCGTTGTCGGCGCGGGCGGCCGACGACGTACTGGAGCTGTTCGACCTGCTGATGACCACTGATCTGTTGTCGAAGGCCGAGCGTGAGTCCAAGGACGAGAAGCTGCGCCGATACCCGAGGGTCTCGCGGAACGCCGGCAAGCTGGCCACGGCGGTGAAGGTGCTGTTGGAGATGGCCGAGGTGAACCCGGACCTCGGGGTGGGCGTGGTGTGGGATCTGATCGAGAACACCGTCACCAAGAAGGAACTGCGCTCCGCGGTCGCGGTGATCGACGAACTGGTGCCGGCCAGCGACGCCGAACTCGACGGGCAACGCCTGCAGGAGCTGGCCGGCCGCCTGGCGACGGTCCGCCCGTTTCTGCCGGTGCTGATGAAGACCGTCGAGTTCGGCGCGACCCCGGACGGCGCACCGGTGCTTTCGGCGATGACTACGCTCGCGGAGTTGCTGACCGCGAAGTCGAAGCTGCCCGCGTCCTACCTGGATGCGCGTCGGGTCGACCACGATCTGATCACCGGCGGCTGGCAGCGCCTGGTCTATGCGCCGGGCCGCCCGGAAGCCACCGTGGACCCCGCCGCCTACACGTTCTGCGTGCTCGAGCAGTTCCATCGACATATCAAGCACCGCAACATCTTCGCCGCATCTTCGTCGCGGTGGCGCGACCCACGAGCGCACCTGTTGTCGGGGCAGGCGTGGGAGCAGGCCCGCGAGGCGGGCATGAACGCGCTCGGCCTGCCCGCCGTCCCGGCGGGGATGCTCGACGAGCACGCTGCCGCCCTGGACACCGCCTACCGCGAGGTGGCGTCCCGCCTGGACGCCGACACCCCGGCCACCATCGACGACGACGGCAAGCTGCACGTCGCCGCACTGGTCGCCGTGCCCGACCCGCCGAGCCTGGTCGATCTGCGGCGCCGCGTCGAGGCAATGCTGCCGCGTATCGATCTGCCCGAACTGGTGCTCGAGGTCATGTCCTGGCATCCCGGCTTCACCGAGGCGTTCACCCACACCTCCGGGAACGACGCCCGCGTGGCCGACCTCGGGCTGTCGGTCGCGGCGGTGTTGTGTGCGCACGCGATGAACGTCGGCTTCGGTCCGGTGACCGGCCGGGGCGTGGAAGCGTTGACCCGTGACCGGCTGCTGCACGTCGACCAGTGCTACGTGCGGTCCGAGACCCTGACCGCGGCGAACGCCGTGCTGGTCGAGGCGCAGGCGGAGATTCCGCTGGCGGGGGCCTGGGGCGGCGGAATGGTCGCGTCGGTGGACGGGATGCGGTTCGTCGTCCCGGTCCGCACCCACCACGCACGGCCGAACCCGAAATACTTCGGCCGCAAACGGGGTATCACCTGGTTGAACATGATCAACGACCAGGCTGCCGGGCTGGCCGCCAAGGTGTTGTCGGGAACCCCGCGCGACTCGCTGCATACCGTGGACGTGGTGCTGGCCCAGCACGGCGGAAGGGTGCCCGAGGCGATCATCACCGACACCGGCTCGTACTCCGATATCGTGTTCGGGCTGCTGCACCTGCTCGGTCGCCAATACCGGCCCCAGCTGGCCAACCTGCCCGATCAGCGATTGTGGCGCATCGACGGCAGTGCCGATTACGGCCCGCTCGACCGCGCCGCCCGCGGCAAGATCGACACCGACCGGATCGCGCGACACTGGGAGGACATGTGCCGGGTCGCGGTGTCGATCCACTCCGGCGAAGTGTCCGCGCACGAGGTGACGCGGATGATCTCCCGCGACGGCAACCCGACCTCGCTCGGGCAGGCCATCGCGCACTACGGGCGGATCTTCAAGACAATGCACATCCTGCGCCTGGCCGACGACGAGCCGTATCGGCGCGAGGGCAAGACGCAGTCCAATCTGACCGAGGGTCGTCACGATCTCGGCCGAAGGGTCTACCACGGCAAGAAGGGTGAGATGACCCGCACTTACTACGAGGGCATGGAAGACCAGCTGTCCGCGCTCGGGTTGGTGCTCAACTGCGTCGTGCTGTGGAACACCTTCTACATGGACCGTGCCCTGGACGAGTTGCGTACCCAGGACTACCCGGTGCTCGATGCCGACGTGGAACGGCTCTCGGCGTTCGTGCGCACCCACATCGGCATCGACGGGCACTACAGCTTCCACCTACCCGACCTCGCCGGCGCCCACCGGCCGCTGCGCGACCCCGACGCCCCCGATACAGAATAGGACCCGAACAACCCATCTGTTTGCCAGTGCGGCTCTTGTGCTCGCGGGCACGCCTGCTACCAGGTCCGCTACACGCTGGCGACGTGCATTGATCGCCTGATTCACGGGCGTGGTCGCGACCGCATCGTCGCACCGTTTTCGGGAAATTACCCCAGACGCTGGTAACACTTGAGCAGCACAATCAACGCGAGCAGATTCCGCTCGGTCTGCGTACGCCCCCGCGCCCACCCGGCCTTGTCGGCAGTCTCAGCTCCCGAGCCGAGACCACTGTTGAACTGCGGATACGCGGTCCGATCAATCGACGCCACCAGCACCCCGGCACCCGACCAACATGACGAAGTGCACCCTAATCAGTTCCCCCGTCCGCCGCCGACCCGGGCCAGCTCAAGTCAAACGAGCGTCCAACCTAGCTAGACCATGGGGTTCTTCGTTTCAGAAGCACCCTATCCATTTCCCTGGTCCACCGTTCGCACCAGAGTCTCCGTACCATCCGGCCTGTTTGTTATAGAAGCGACACCTGTGACAGGTGATGCTCCTGTGATCTAGCGCTAAGTTGCTGAGAAGCGTCGGGCCCGCCGCTGACCGAAGTCCCTCTCACAGGAACGGGATGTCAGATGGCCAGAACCATCATGCATCGGGATCACCCACGCCCGAAACGAGATTCACCGACGAAGAGCCTCCTCACTGCCGCGCTGATCGCCACGATGATCGCGGCGGGCGTCGGAATTGCCGCGGCTCAGCCGACCACCACGCCGACGCCGACACCAAGTACCAGCACCACAACGGAAGTGGCGCCGTCAACCACGACAACCGGACCGGCCTCGTCCCCCGCTCAACGGGTCGCGCCGAGCACCACGATTCCGGTCGAAACGCCGGCATCCTCTGATGCGCGTTCGTCGGCAGCCCCGCCGCCCACTCCCACGACGGAAGTGGCGCCCGCCACCCCCACCGCAGCCGGAGAGCGCGGCACCTGCTCCCGTCGATGTGCCGCTACCGGCTCGGCCGGGACCGAATGAGCCGATAGCACCGGAAGATCCGGAGCTGTCGTCGAAGACCGCCGAACCGGACCCGGACTGGGCTCCTACCCAGAATCCGAAGTCCACGATCATCCCCGGCCAGATGCGCTCCGACCGGGAAGAGGTTCCCGCTCCGTTCACCAAGGAAGACGCGGACAAGGCCGAGATCCTCGAGGCACAGGACCTCGCCAAGCGAAGTACCTCGCGCGCAGCCGTGACCTGTCAGCGGTACTGGCCGTCATGGTTTGACGTATGCGGAGCCATTCGGGACAAATACAACAGCCTCGGCGGCCCCGGCAGCTTCCTGTCCTACCCGTCCAGCGGAAACATCATCAACCCCGGCAACACCGGCGAACGCGTCACCTTCCTCAACGGACCCATCTACTGGTCCAACGCCACCGGCGCACACCCCGTCGTCAACAGCTTCCTCAACCGCTGGGGCATCCATGGCTACGAAGCCGGCTGGATGGGCTACCCCACCACCGACGAAATCGTGCACACCGACGGCGTCGGCCGCCACCAGGAATTCTCCAACGGCGCCATCTACGTGGCGTTCGTTAACGCGATCGGTTCCGCCATCCGCAATGGCCCGATTCGGGACAAATGGAACAGTCTCGGCGCCGAGACCGGCTGGCTGGGATACCTCACGTCAGATGAGTTCACCCTCGGGACCACCCGCTACCACGATTTCATCGGCGGGAGAATCTATTCGACACCTTCAGGTGGAGTTCAAGCTGTCCCCTGGGTGGAGAGTTGGAAGACCAATGCCGCCCCAGATGACGATTACTGCACCAGGATAAAGTACGAATCAGGCGATTGTTATCCCTCAGGTGATTTCGCGTTTGTGCTCGATCAAATGGCCGACTGCAGGTACGGCGACATGCCGTACGACACCTATATCATCGGCCTGTTCGACCCGACAGGGAATCAGCCCGATCTTCGCATGACCTGCGAAGTCTATGACCACATCTCCGATCGTCACCTCGCCCATACAGATCCGGAAAATTTCCTCACCTGCCTCATGGTCACCTATGGCAACGGCGGTCCGTACAGCCAAGTCGGTGACGGATACACCGGAATTCGGTGGACCAACCTCTCCACCAACGTCCCGGGAACTATTGTGTACAGCCTCCCGACCTCAGAGATTGTCACTGCGTACGCCGGGCCGGACGACGACGAAGACGAGCACGGCAATAATTTGGGGAGGGTGTGCGAGCGGGCTCGTCCAAGATCTACCTGAACCGTAAGGAGCAGCATGAGCTGGTTAATGCGCGAGGATCAGCGAATGGTGGAGGATCTACTTCTCCAGCAGGTGGTCACGCTCGCCGAAGCACGTCGGCTCCGGACGCCGTCTTCACCAGATCCGTTTCTCAGGGACGCGATCGACAACCTCCTAATGGTTCTTTCGGGTTACCCCCTCGGGGAAGGCGGTCCTCGCTCTGGCCTGGACCAGCTCGAGTACTTCGGTAAGGCCATTGCTCGCGAGCCCGCCGAGTTCGCGAAAGGTCTGGACACGCAAGTCGGTCGAATCATCCTTGAGGCGACGTCTGGGCTTACCCGCGAGAACCGTGTGGAACGGCGATGGGCGATTCTCGAACCACTCGGAGCGCCGGCGATGGACCGAAAAGAGGCCGGGCTGAATGTTTGGGTCCGGACTCTAGCTTCCCGCGGAGCGGATGGACTGCTGCACCCGGCATTGTGCGCCGGCCAGATGCGAGTTGGGTCATTGTCTAGAGAGGAAGGGTACAACTCGCGGGAGCTGAAAACCCGTCTATCCGCACCCAATTTGTATTCGGAATGGTGCTCCGATCCTTCGAGTCGGAAAGACCTTGAGAAGACCATGTTGGATCTGTTCGCCTCAGTGAGTTGGTCCCAGGCCCTGGGCTGAGTGGACGGGAGCGGGTCAGGCATTTGCCCGGCCCGCTCTCGCTTTGTCCGAATCCGGTACGCAGCGTGCACCCGGTGCCGGGCGATCGCTCCTACAGGTTCCGCACTCCTATGAGAGAGCTCCACGGTGGAACAAATCAGCGCACCTTGCGAGCGACCCTGCTAGCGCTGTCGATCTCCCAACGTCGTCCCGGCTCCGC
This sequence comes from Rhodococcus mengyinensis, assembly GCF_048381435.1. NCBI lineage: Bacteria > Bacillati > Actinomycetota > Actinomycetes > Mycobacteriales > Nocardiaceae > Rhodococcus > Rhodococcus mengyinensis. The sequence continues at coordinate 199,867 of NZ_JBLWIT010000133.1, forward strand.
CAGCCAACAACGAGCTGGGCAGGACCACTGCTCGCCGCTTCCGACCATCCCACCGAGGCCGGCGCACTGCTCGACGAGGCCCGGGCATGGCTACGCGACCGCCACTGGCAGCTCGAACCCGCCCTGACTTGTCCACACACCCCAGCCCCACCGCCACTAACCAGCGGAAATCGCACAAGTCCCGTCGTCGCGGAAGTTTTTCCCGTATTCCGATCCGCCCCCATCTAGGTGTTTTCGCCGCGACAGCGCGCCAACTACCGAGGCAGGCTGGCGACGTCGGAGATCGTATAAATGTTCTTCCCGCTTTCGGTTTCAGAACCTACGATGGACTCCAGCCAAGGTAACTCGATCTGGCTTCTCTTTCGCTCTCCAGTGAGCAGGTCGAACTCCGAAAATACCGGCGTTCCACGGTAATTGACCGTCGTAACCGTTGTACCATCGACTGACACAGCAGTCTTGTCGTCTCCTTCTGGGATCGTCCATTCCCGCGTGACTGTTGGCGAGCCGGTGACGTCAACGGATAGCACATCCCCGTCTCCGCTAATCCAGTAGAGCCTATCGCCGATTGCGGTCGGTGTCCCTCGGCGGACATTCCAAATGTAACCGGGCATATCGAGTGCGGTTTCGGACCGTGAGCCATCGGTCACGTTGATGCGAACCAACGTCAGTCCGTGATCGCCTCTCTCATTCCTTCTCGTCTCTCTCGATGAATAGAGGGCGAGTATTGTTTGTCCGTCCGAGGAGCAGGCCGAGCCAACGTCCGCGGGACGAAAATCGGATGGATGTTCCCATTCCGCCCGCACGACGGGCTCTCCGCCGGGGAGCAGTTCGTACAACTGGTTTCTGGTGGGGTCGCCCGTGGTACCGATGAAGGACTCGTTGACAACGGTGAAGTTGCGTCCGCCGCAGTAGGCCGATGTCCGCACGATGCCGGGTACTGAGCCTGAGTGTGCTTGGTTGTCTGCATCGATCGAAACGAAGCTGTTGGAGTAATGTCCCTCCGCCGCTCCACTGTTGAACCAGATTGTTGCGGCACCGTCTTCTTGCTGGTTTACGGCGGCTTGGACGATATTCTCGTAGTCGATGGGGGTTTCGATCCGTGCCGTGTCGGTGAGCGTAATCACGGCACGGGAGGACGCTGAGACAAGTTTGTGCGCTGCGGTCAGAATGCTGTTTCCGTAGATTGCATTTCCCTCTACCTGTCCGATGACACTCCCACTTTCGTCGAACGCATACACCGTCGTCCGATCCTGGTCATCGACCGCTTCGAGGAGTTCCGGTCCTACGGACACCGCCCCTATGGCATCCGCAGGCAGTGCTTCCAACTCATCGCCTGGCTCCTTCGTTGTGCTGCACGACACCGTGACAGCCAACATGGTCGTGAGGGCAGCGGCCCGTAATACTTCGCACGAACGTGGCATATTCGATCAGACCATCCTTGTGGCAGCTACTGCATGAGCGGGCTCGCGCGAGCCCCAGTCGAGGCTCGCGCGAGCTGAGGCGGATTAACTCACGGGTAGTCCGTTACCCAGATAGACCGAGCGATTTCTCTCGGGAAGATCCCGTCTGGGGTCGCCTCTTCCCCTGCAGAGACGTCCAGATCGATGGGGTCCATTGCTGATGCGCTGTAGTACGCAGCCCACACCAGCTGCGAGCAATTGTAGCGATCGTCCCAGATCTTCTGCTTGTTGTAGAGGAAGTTGCTGTTGTAGTCATCGCCGACTTGACTTCGAGCGAAATCGACAGCCCGCCCACGATTGACGTCCGAGGTGTTAACCCACTGCATTCGAGGCCCATATACCGTTCGGTGGCCACCAGGCACCGCAGTGTTATCAATCAGCTGAACCCCTTTTTCCGGGTTCGAAGCTTCGACAGTCTCATCCTCGGAAACGAAAATTCCGTTGTGGCCGTGATTGATATTCGCAGTGTCTACTTCGGAGAAGAAGATGTCGCCCGGTCCGCGCGCACTCGGGAGCTCGGTAGGTGAGCCTGTCACGGGATCGGAAACGGAGACTTCTTCGTGGTTCCCGGCCAATGCGTCTTGCAGGACATCGATCACTGACGCAGACCTCTCCGCTGCGACACGTTGGGCATGGGCAAGCATCTCTTCGGGCGTGGTGCCGGGATTAAGGAAGGCCATTTCAGTCGCATACGGCCCCGGCGCCGTGATCTTGCCTCGTTGAAACTGCTGTTCGACAGTGACATTGCCATCCGTGCTGGTCTGGTCACCGGTGGGGAAACCATAGGTGCCGGTCTCGTAGCCAGCTGCAGTCCACTTGTCGAGGATCGGTCCCGTTACGGGATGCGCACCGGTAGCCGCGGACCAATAGAGGACGCCGCGTTCGAAGCGGTTCATCCGCCCGCCACCGGAAACGACGATCTCATCGCTGATGGGGTAGCCGAGAAGGCTGTCATTCCGTTCGGAGCCGACGGTGTCCCACTTGTCGCGGATGGCACCACCGATGGAGTACGCCTCGTTGAGCTTCCAGTAGATGACGGCACCGGTGAAGTGCTGACGCCGACCGATCCCGTCGGGGTTGACGATCTCGTCGGTGGTCGGGTAGCCGATGTAGCCACCCTCGTAACCCTTTCGCGCCCAGGCGGCGAAGAAGTGGTTCACCACCGGGTGTGCACCGCCGGCCGCGGACCAATAGATCGGGCCGTTCTGAAAGACGGATCTGCGTCCGAATCCGTCGGGATTTACCAGTTCGGGGCTGGTGGGCAGCAGCAGGAAGCTGAACTGTGCGCCGAGGGAGTTGTACTTGTCGCGGATGGCTCCGCAAACCTCGAACTCCGACGGCCAGTACAGCTGGCATCCCGGCGCCACTCGCGCCTGCAGCCGGTCCGAGCCTCCTTCTGCAGCCGAGCTTCCTTCATTTCCGCAGTGTCGGCCTGCTCCTTGGTCCAACCCTCCGGCAGCTCTTCGCGGTCCGAGCGCATCTTGCCCGGGACCAGGGTCTCGTTGGGGTTCTCAGTCGGTTTGCCCGTGTAGGGGATCTTCTTCCCGGTTGACGGCGGCTCCGGCGCGACACTCGGAACAGATTCTGAGGTCGCCGCCGGGAGCGTTGTCGTCGACTGGACGGATTCCGACGTCGGAATCGGAAGGGGCGTCGTCGACTGGACGGATTCCGAGGCCGCAACCGGAATGGTTGTCGTCGATTCAGGTGCAGTCGGCACCGTCTCACACGGCACAGGTGTCGCTGTCGTGGTCGGTGTCGCAGTTGTCGTGGGTGCTGCGGTTGTCGTGGTCGTCGCACACGGGTCAGTGGTGGCATCGGACGGTGATTGCGCCGGCGCGAGTTCCGGTGCACCCGACGGGGACGGTGTAGGGGTGGTGGTCGGCTGTGCCGCGGCGATCCCTCCGCCCGTCGCGATCAACACCGACACCAACGAGGCCATCACCAAGGCTTTTCTCGGAGAGGCACGTTTGGGGCATGACAAATTCAGGTACTTCGCTGTTCTGGCCATCTGGCGCCTGTCTGCAAAGGGGATTGGGTAGGCGACGGGGCCCGTCACTCGTTAGCCACATAAACCAATAATTCTCAGGAACCTCACAGCAGGAAGGTGACATATGTAACAAACCGGACATTCTCCCAGGTCGTCCCATTTGTCCTCATCGGCAGAAGGCCAGTGGGCGACGACGCTGGCAGCACTCGATCGGTCACCGTGGTCGTCCGGCCGCGCAAGGGGTTACCGAACGCACCCGCTCGGTTCCTTGGTCGTGTCGGAACGCCCGAAGCGAGGGCGTGAATACGGACTGGTCCCCTGGGAGGACGGTGCCCCGCATTCGGGGGTCGCATGCCTGTGAGTCTCTCGTCGTCGGCCGACGCAACCCGCCACTCGTGTCGAGAGTTTGGCCGATAGCGATTCGACTCGACAGCTATGAGGTTGCGGCCCGACCTGTTTCGCGAATTGCGGGATCCATTGTGCCGGTGGGACGAATTAGTCTGGCGCGATGGAGAATCAGCGCTGGTTCGGGGCCCTGGTCGAACGTCGGCGGCGCGAACTGGGACTGACCCGGGCACAGATGCGGACGCTCGGTGGACCGTCGGATATGACGATGGGCAAGATCGAACGCGGTGAGGGCCAGCTCACGCACACCACCCTGGTGCGGATCGATCAGTCCCTGGGATGGCCCCCCGGTGCTTCCGGACGAATCTTGGCGCGCGGCACAGACTCCGGCCATCGTGTCGGCGGTGGGACCCAGCCCGGACGTATTCCCGCGGGGACAGAGGACATGCGTGTTGGCAACGACAGCCGCACCGCAGTGGTTCCCGGTACGGCAGAACGACCCTGCCGTACCGCCCCAGCAGACGAGCGAAACTGCGCGTGTGCCCCCCTCCTGCGGGTGCCCGTCGATTTCGAGCGATTCTTCGCCGAACTCGGCTTCGATGCCGTGGTCGAGCAGGAGAAGGCCCTGGTCGCCTTGGAACTCGACGCGGTCGACGAGCAGTTCCTCGCGCTGCGCGAACTGTACGGTGCCGCCGCCGGAACGAATGAGCAGCTCTCCCGCCTGTCCCGTCGGCGGGAGGAACTCGAGGCTGACTGCCTGTGGGTCGAGGACCGCTTCCTGCGGGACGTCGCCGCCTATACCGCCGCCTATGCCACCGCTGTGGAGGAGGAGTGCCGTCGACTGGGTGTGATCGGGCCGATCATCGTCGAGAACGCACCCGGTACCGGGGGTGATGATTCCGAGTACGCCGCGTTCCTCGAGCGCCTGCGGGAGCATGCCCGTCGGAACACCCCGCTCCCGGGCAGCGCCTACGGTCCGCGGGACTCGTACGCCACGACCGAACGCTACGCTGCCGCCCGCTACCGCGAACGGCTCCGCAGCAACAGGTCCGCAGGGAAGCGGCAGCCGGGTGCATAGGTACACCAGGAAACCGGCGCCCATCTCTCCCCGCGGCGACCACGACGCCGAGGCGCACTCACCCGCGGCAGGCACGCGAGCTCATTTCCCGCCATCCTCACCTACGGTGAGCTAGGTTTATGGCGGCGCCGAGCTGCCGGATCGTTCTCGGCCTGCCACCGCGCGAGTCCTTCGACGGAAACCTTTGCGTACTTGGCCAGCGACCGCACCGACGTGTGGCCGCTGAGCTTCATCAGCATCGGCGTGGATGCTCCCGCCTCGGCGGCGTGCGTGAGCTTCGAGTGCCGCAACCGGTGCAGCGTGAACGGCCCGCCCGCCAGGTCGGCGGTGTGGATCTCGAACAACTCCGCGGCCCGCCGGTAGGACAACCTCGCTCGACCCGTGGACGGGTCGACGTCGGCGAGCGCCACCGAGGGTTTCGCCCTGCGGTCGGTCAGGAACACCGCGCCGGTGCGTCGCCCGGCAAGCAGCCGAGGCAGCAGTCGCGCTGTCCCGGTCTGCCACACGATCACGTCGCGGGCGCCGCCCTTGCGGGTGACCGTCGCGCACCGGTTCGCCGTGTCCAGGTCGGGCACGTCGAGCATCAGCACCTCCTCGGCCCGCGCCGCGGATTCGTACAGCAGCTGCCACAGCACCCGCTCCCGCAGCGGCACGTCCAGACCCAGGACCTCGGCGATCTGCCGCTGGGTGAGCGCCTTGCTGTTGTCCGGTGGCATGGGCCGGGCCCGCAGCCGGACCAGCGGGTCGCCGGTCAGCCAGTCCTGCTCACGCCAGTAGCCGCACGCCGTGCGCAACGCCGCCAACCGGACGTTGAACGTCGTAGCCGACCGACCACCCCACACGAAGGTGAACCAGCCCGACACCCGGTCCGGGTCCAGCAGCGCCACGTTCGTGTCGGGACCGAAGTCGCGCATCAACCGATCCAGCGCGGCGGCATAGCCGCGGCGGGTGTTCGCCACAGAGATCGTGCCGAGGAACACCGCCACCGCGTCGGCCAACCGCACACCGCTCACTGGAGTCGGAAGCGTCCGGACCGTTCCCACCGAGAACCCCCTCCCCGCTACCGCAGATAATTTCGCGAGTCGACCCAGACGGTAACCCCTTCGAGCCTGGCGATCTTCAACTCTACCGCAGATAAAGAGCTATTGTCTGCGGTAAATCGTTAGCGCCGGATCTGACGCGACTGCTCCCCGACCCCCGGCTCGTGGGCGTCGCGACGATAGAACGTATGTTCGGCGCCGCGGACCGTGAGGTTCTGCGCGATGTCATGGATCCGAATCCGCCGACGGTCCGACCCGATACTCACCAGGAACGGGCCGCGTGGCAGGCGGTCCAGCACGGGGAGCCGGGGCTGGCGGTGGTCGATGACGACGGTCGGTTCCGTGGTCTCGTCGCACCACAACAACTTCTCGCAGTACTGCTCCAGGAACACGAGGAGGACCTCTCGCGCCTCGGAGGCTTCCTCCATTCGGTCGAGACCACGCGCGAAACGAGCGTGGAGAACGTACGGCGCAGGCTGTGGCACCGTGTTCCCTGGCTCCTCGTCGGATTGCTGGGTGCCATGGTCTCGGCCGTGTTCATGGCGGCATTCGAAGTCACTCTCGAAGCGAATGTGGCCGTTGCCTACTTCATCCCCGGAATCGTGTATCTCGCAGACGCAGTCGGAACGCAGACCGAGACCCTGGCGATCCGTGGATTGTCAGTCGGGGTGGGAATTCGACGTATCGTGGGGCGCGAGGCGCTCACCGGTCTGTCGGTGGGTGCTCTCCTCGGAGCCGTGATGCTCCCTGTCGTCAGTCTCATGACCGGTGACACGATGCTTGCGCTCGCGGTGGCCGTGGCGGTTCTCGCCGCGAGTGCGATCGCCACCATCGTCGCCATGGTGCTGCCGTGGCTCCTGCAGCGGCTCGGCAAGGATCCGGCATTCGGCTCCGGTCCACTTGCGACTGTCGTTCAGGACCTGCTGTCGATCATGATCTATTTCGCGGCCGTCACGGCGCTCGTCAGTTAAATCCCCCTGCCCGAACCTGCAGCGAGGAGGCGGGACACCGAAAGCGCCTACCCTGCAAGGACCTTGAAAAGGTCGTAGACCATCCACGCCGGCCAGAACAACCCTTGGATGATCGCGAGAACATACTCCCAGAATGCGTCCGCCTGCTGCCAGAACCACACCCAGGCTCCGAAGATGCCCAGCGCGTAGATCGCTCCGCCGCCCGCGGCGCCGGTGTTGCCGTCGCTCATGGTCACATACCTTCCCCAGGCCGAAGTGCGTGACACCGGATCGCGAGAAACACGATTGGGCGCCTCGTCTCAGTGTCATTACCGCCGGTCTGCGGTGACAGAGTCATTGGTCACCCGCGGCGCTGCGGCTTTGCCGTAGGGAATCGGGTCCAGGGTCTCAGCCTGGTGACCTTCTCCCCTACGGGCATCACCGGCGGGCCGCAACGATGAAGGTCGAGGCAGAAATTCGGCGCCAGCAACCCTGTAGGAGTGCACCATGTCCGGCCACCGCCCGATCGTTGTAGGGATCGACGGCTCCCCATCGTCGCTGCAGGCTGTTGCATGGGCGGCGAGGGAGGCCGCGCTCCGCAGCTCGCCCCTGTCACTGGTCACGACGATGTTCGTTCCCGGAAGGTACGGCGTCCCGATCGGTGTGCCTGCCAGCTTCTTCCAGGACGAGGAGCGCGACGGTAAGGACAGGTTGGAGCGCGCGGCGCAAACCGCCCGTGCCGCAGTGCCCGAACACCACATCGAGATCGAGACCACCGTCTGCTCCGGGACGCCGGCCGGTGAACTTCTGGAACGTGCGGCGGATTCCACGATGCTCGTTGTGGGTGCGAACAGACGGGGAATCGTAGAGCGCGCCGTCCTGGGATCGGTCAGTTCGGCAGTGGCGACCCACGCCTCATGCCCGGTCGCGGTGATCCGCGGTGAACCTGATCGCAATATCAACGACATCCCCGGACCGGTTGTCGTCGGTGTCGACGGATCACAGCACAGTGAACCGGCCATCTCCATGGCCTTCGAGGAAGCAGGTCTGCGGCAATCGGAACTCGTCGCCGTTCATGCATGGTCCGACATCGTTCTGCAGTTCTCCCCGGACGGAGGCAGCGAGGCGGAGTGGCTGCGGGATGCGGCCAACGAAACGGCCCTGTTGTCCGAGAATCTCGCCGGTCGTGCGGAGAACTATCCGGATGTGAAGGTGCGCACCCTCGTGGTCAGGGATCGCCCCACCCGGCACCTGCGTGAGCAGGCCGAGAATGCGCAGCTTCTCGTGGTGGGGAGCCGGGGGCGAGGAGGGTTTTCCAGCATGCTGCTGGGGTCGACCAGCAGGGCGTTGATGCATTCGGTCGTCTGCCCACTTCTCATTGTTCGCTAGCCGTACCGCGGGGATGCCGCCCAGGAGGAGATGTATCGTGCACGACCCCAGCCTCGGATCAAGCCTGATCGAGTCTCAGCTGCCGAGGTATGAGCAACGCATTCTGCGCACGCAGGTCGTCCGTGCGTCTGCGCCGACGACCTTCGCCGCCATCCGCCGCGTCGACTTCTTCCGGTCGCCGGTGGTCGCGCTCCCGAACCGGGCCCGAATTGCGATCGACACCGTCCGCGGACGTCGGGGCGCCCATCTTCAGGGGAGTCGGTCCGAATTCAGGTTCGACCAGCTGCTGGAACCCGACGGCGGGTTCCATCTTCTCGCGGAGGAGCCGGGACACGCGATGGTGCTCGGGTTCATCGGTCGCTGGTGGGAGAAGGGCTACGGCCGCGTCGAGTGGTCGCCAGCAGACTTCGGCCGGTTCGCCCTTCCCGGATATGGCATCGGCGCTTGGGGTTTCACAGTTCTCACGTACGACGCCCACACGTCTGTCCTGGTCACCGAGGTGCGCGTACACGGCACGGACGACAAGGCACGGCGGAGCTTCCGCGCGTATTGGACGGTGGTGGGCCCGTTCGTCAAGGCGATGGGCGGGCCGGTACTGCGCCTGATCCGTGACGAGGCCGAGTCTCTCTGAGTCGCGGCCCAGCTCGTCACTCGATGGCGGCCCGGAATTGTTCGTGCAGAGCTGCGGCGAGCTCGCGGACCTCGGGTACAACGTCGGGGTCGACGATGATCGTTACTGTCAGCGTGCCCGCATAGGATAGTGCCGCGAACGCGACGCCGACGTTCCCCGCGGTGACGGTGATCGGGGTGATGCCTGTGATCGGTGCCCCGGCGATGACGAGTTGCCCAGGGGGACCCGGGAGGTTCGTCAGGAACGAGTTGACGAGTCGCTGACGGTCGACGAACCACCGAAACAACCGCAGCGCGGCCAGGATCCGGAAAAGTGGTCCGATCAGTGCCGAGGACGAACCTCGGGTTCGCATCTTCTGAACGCGGGTGACGCCCGAAACAGTGGTCAGCCGTTCCTGGAAACTTCCTACCAGCGGTACACGTACCGGCATTACACCGACCTGGTTCCCCAGGTGCCCACTCGTTGCCGAACTCCGGGCCGAGACGGGCACCGACACCACCAGCTCCTGCGGAAACTCCATCCGCTCACGTAGGAGTTCGGCCAATGCCCCAGTGACGGCGACCAACAGAACATCGTTGACGGTGGCACCCGACCTCCGCCCCGCTGCCCGGACACCGTTGAGACCGACGTCGACGGTCACTACCCTGCGACGGGGGCCGGTGGCAGCGTTCAGGGAACACCGCGGTGCCCACCCGCCGCGACCACGACCGAGTTCGGCCCAGCCGCCTCGTATACGAGCAACCCTGTGCGGAAGTCGGCGCAGCGTGCGGAACCGTTCGGAAATGCGGTCAACCAACCGGCCCCGAGGCGGTGCCGCGGTATCGTCGGCCGGCCCAGCCGGGTCCGCGCCGTCGACCAGGCGCGCGAGCACGGCGAGGCCACCGATCCCGTCGGCCACGACGTGATGCAGCACCAGTACCAGACCGGTGTGATCGTCGATGAGACCGGTGACGACGACCGCCCGCCACAATGGTCGTGACCGGGGCAGCGGCCGGGTCACCGCGTCCACCGCGATTGCCAGCGCAGCGTCATGGCCCCCCGGGCTCGGGCACCGGACTCGGGCCACATGGGCGCGGACATCGAAATCGGAGTCGTCGACCCAGTACGGCCGTCCCAGGCCCCGCCGTGGCGTGGCCAGGCGCTGTTGCAGGCGCCGAATGCTGGTGAGCCGCCGTGTGAACGTGGCCTCGACGGTCGCTGCATCCACGTCACTTTCACCGGCAACGAAAAGTAAAGCGCCGACGTTCATGGGTACCGGTCCGACGTCCGAGACGAGCGTGATCAGGTCGCCCGAGCCGAGTTGCTCGCGACGGTCGTCGGCCGTCATTCGGAGGCTGCGTCAGCCGCGCGCGACGAGGCGAGGAGGGTCAGGACACCGCGTTCTATCGAGTCGGAGAGGTCGGTGAGGTCCGGTGTGGTGTCGTAGTCCCCGGTGAGACCGAAGGCGAGATGGTCGCTGTAGCTGAGGATCGCGATCCCGATCCGCAGCCGCAGCGCGATCGGCACGTACGGAAAGATCTCCAGGATCGTGCGGCCTATCACGTGTCGTGTGGCTTTCGGACCGGGGACGTTGGTTGCGACGGCGACGACACTGTGCTGAGGAAACCGGGTGGCGAGTCGAACGGCCCAGGCCATGGGCATGAACGGTCCGTACTGGGCCACCGCGGTGAACGCCTTGCCCCCTTCCGCTTCCTTGCTCGCCTTGTGCGTCGTGAGGCGTTCGTGGACGGCGACCAACTGCTCGACCGGGTCTTCGATGTCGACTGGCAGAAAGGGCAGCATGAGCGAGACCTGATTGTGGATCGCATGTTCCTCGGTTGCGGAGCGGACGGACACGGGAACGAGCGTGCGGACCGTGTGGGGTTCGGGACGCTCGCCCCGTTTCAGGAGCAGCTGCCGTAGTCCGGTGGTGATCGCCGCGAGTGCGACGTCGTTCACGGTGACCTGGTACGTGGCGCAGATTTCGCGAACGTCATGCATTCTGACTCGCGCGGCGCAGTAGCGGCGCTGGCGACCGATCGGTCCGATCAGCGAAGTGTCCGTGGATGAGGTCAGTATCTCGGACAGCAGGTGGGTGAGGCCGGTTGCGACGCCGATACCGGCGGCTGTCAGCCGACGTGGAATTGCCAGTGCCGCCGAGACGAGCCGGAGTTGCCGCACCGGGGACAGGAACTCGATCGTCGAGCGGACCAGGCTCTCGACGCTCTCGAGGCGTGTACCGACGGTCGGTACCGGCTCGGCGTCGGTGTCGGGCTCTGCGGTCGTCGACGTTTCGGCCACGACTTCGTCGCACATGGCCTCGAAGAGTTTGGTTCCGGTGATCCCGTCCGCCATGCAGTGATGAATCTTGGTCAGTATGGCCCAGCGGTCGTCGGTGAGGCCTTCGACGACCCAGCATTCCCACAAGGGGCGGTCACGGTCGAGTCGGTGCGCCATGACCCGGGCAACGAAACCGAACAGGGACTCCTCCTCCCCTGGTTCCGGGACGGCGACCCGTCGCAGATGATGGCCGAGGTCGAAATGCGGATCCGGTGACCAGGAGGGTGAGCTGAAGTCGAGTGGGACCGTGTGAACCCTGTCTCGGGCGTGCGGGAGCTTCGCGAAACGTGCGGCGACCGTGTCACGAAATTCGTCTTGCCCGGGAACGGGGCCCTCCATGATGGCGAGAGCACCGATCGTCAGGCTCGCGTGTGGGTCGGAGTCCTCCGTCTCGAGAAAACCCGCGTCCAGGAAGCTCAAGTTGTCGTCCACTGGCTCTGGCCTCACCATTCGGAAATCGTCGTCGTCTTCTTGTGTTCGACATCAATGGGCGTCAGCTGACCGGCCACCCGGGGGCCTTTCCGAGGTTCCTCCACTCGCGGTCCCACTGTGACATCCGGTATCTCGTTCCTGCCCAGCGGATTCCGATCAACATCGTGAGACAGATCGTCGCACCCATTGTCCACAGTGCGAGTGCGGCGCCCACGGCCTCGAATGCGTTCTCGGTGCCTGTCTTCGGCGCATCGACGATCTTGCCGGCCGGGTCGATCCACATGCTGATCGTTTGTCCCGCCTTCGCTTCCGGCGCGGTCAGTACCTGGCCGGTGCGTGTGGTCCCATCCACTGCCCACCGGGCCGGTGCCTGCCCCGTGGCACCCGTTGCCGGGGTGGTATCCGCCAGGTTCACAGTGGCGTCCTCGAGGAGCACTGCCGCGATCTGATGCCGGTTTTCGCGGTCGGCGCGGGATTGGTCGTCGAGGCGTGTGTGAGTGGCAGTTCCGAAGGCTGAGGCGAGGGGAACCAAGATCAGCACCAGGGCGACGACGGCGAGGAAGACCGAGGATTCGAGGCGATGGCCTCCCCGCATCAGTCTGTTCCCGCTCCACGGCCCCAATCGCCACATCCGCGATACCAGTGTCTGTTCCCCGATCATGACGACCTCCTGCGATTGCTCCTTCGAGTGTCGCGCCGGGACAGATGCCGATGTAGGGCCCAAGGTCATCGCTCTGGTCGGATCGGTCCGGCGATCAGGAGGGGACACGGGGTTATGTGCACCAAGGCTGCGCTGGTCGAGCCGAGCGTCATCCCGGAAAAGCCGCCCCGTCCGCGGCTGCCGACGACGATCATCTGGGCTTCGTCGGCCATTTCGAGGAGGTGGCGAACCGGTCGGTCCCGAACGAGGGTCTGTCGCACCCGGACCTCGGGGAATCGTTCACACCATTCGGCGACGCCGGCTTCGAGCACTGACCGCTCCATGGTCTGCTCTTCACCGACGGGGAGTATCGACAGGTCCTGGTCGGACCACGCGTGCAGTGCGATCAGTTCCGTGTTGTGGAGGGAACACTCCTCGAACGCCAGCCCGACGGCCCGTGCACTGCTCGGAGATCCGTCGACGCCGACGACGACGGGGCCCGTGCCGTCCGCGACTCTCGACCAGCCGTCGATCACTGCTACAGGGCACTGCGCATGACGCGCCACGGCCGAGGTCACGGAGCCGATCAGCCCGTCGGTGAACTCGCCGAGTCCGCGTCTGCCGAGTGATCCCGGGGCGTTCTGATGGGACACTTCGGCCCGAATATCGATGTCTGAGTCTGCAAATCCGGCTCGGGCGGTCTCGAGTGCTTCGGCAACGTCCCGCTCGGCTCGGGCGTGGAGGATTTCAGCGAGTCGGGGCCCATCTTGTGCACCGAGGTACGTGATGCAGGACAACAACAGTAGCGGCGCCCCGCGCACTTCTGCCTCACGTGCGGCCCACCGCACCGCATCCAGCGACGACCGGGATCCGTCCACTCCCACGACGATCCCCGGATCGACCATGGTGACCTCCTCATCGCTTCCCGTCGACGTCCGGATGAGTCAGCATTCCCTACTCACCGGGCGGGTTGCTCGGAGCAGGCCGCTCTCGAACCAGGACTTCCGATAACGGGCGTCTGGGTGTGGGCGACGGTTCCCCCACCCCGGTGCCCGCTCCCACCCTGATCAGAACTTGCGGCATCCCGTCCCCGGAAGACAGCTCCCGCAGCATTGTCCGTGTCGCGGCGCGTTCGGTCAGATGGGTGACGGGGCAGGTGGCGAGTCCGCGGTCCGTGCAGGCGAGCAGAACGGCGGAGAGTGCTTCGCCGCTCCGTAGCCAATCAAGTCTCGAATCCGAGGATGTGGAGAGCAGGAGGATCGCGGCGCTGTCTTCCGACGGGCCGCCGTCGGGTGTGCTCGCGCGGCCGGGTGGAAACTCACGTGAGAGGTGCACCGAGTGCTGCTGCGAGTCGGACAGGCGCGCCTGTTCCGGCACACCGTCGGGGAACAGTCCGCGCCCCGACCACCACCGCAGTTCGGCTTGGTAGGTGGGGTCGTCGTGCCGTAAACCGGTCATCCGGCGTGATGCGTCCTCGAGTGCGGGACGGCTTCGCTCGCCGAGGTCTTCGAGTTCGACGCCTGTTCCTGCAATGATTCGCACCAGCTGTTCGAGTGTCTCCGTCCACGCGGGCGGTGCGTCCAGTGGCAGTCGTTCGGTTCGCCTTCGTTCGATCGCCGCCGCCATTCGGGCGACGAAATCTGTCGGTGTCGGAGCCGGGACGAAGCCGATCGTCGACAGAAGTTGCCGGTCGGAGGAACGCGGCAGCCGTTCGATCACAGGACGCCAGCGATTCGCCGCGAAGGCGTACTCGAGGTGATTCAAGGCCGCACCGCAGGAGATCACCATCTGACGACCGAAGCCATCGGTGGCGGGTAGCAGCCGGTCGGGATCGCTGTACAACCGCAGGGCAGTGCCCATCACCCAACGCCACGGTTGGCTGTTGTGCAGTGACGGCGCGCGACACGCCAGCGCCACAGCTGACTCGACCGTACGTCGGTCGGGTACCACGGGCAGTTCTCGCGTGTTCACAGTGCGTCCGTGAATGTGGTGGGTGCTCCGCCGATCATCGTGTCTCCTGAGTTGTACTGGCTTCGAGTGTTGTGCTCGCAGCTCGGTGACTCTAGGGCCGTTGGTCATCGACGCCGCCGAGGAAGGTTGCACCATCTGACCGGCACATTTGCGGTGTAGCGGTCGCCGAACTCCACGACCTGATCAGGGACCGTGTCGGTGTCACAGTGAACCTTGCTGATCATGACCGGACACCGAGCCCGGTGCAGCATGTCCCGACTCGTCGACCCGAGGACCGCACGGCCGAGCGCGCCGTGCCCGTGGCTTCCGGCGACGAGAAGCTGCGCGTCCACACACCAGCGGAGCAATACTTCGCCAACTCCACCGGACTCGACAATCTCTCGCACGGCGACGTCGGGGTATCGTTCGGCCAGTCCCGCGAGACTTTCCGCCAGAACCGCAACGCTCCCGTTGACGGGCCGCGACCTCATCCGGTGCGTTCTCGGTTTCGGGCCGCACCACGACCCGGCACCGGGAGTGATGGGCGAGTCGCAACGCCGTCGCATTCAAATATCCTTCCACCGGGCCTCGTGCCGTCGACCCGATCACCACCATGGACGCCGAGTCCGCCAACGGCAACAGGGCGCAGGGCGCCGTCGATCCGGCCGGTAGGAAACACTCCACGGCGAGGGCACTCCGGTCGGCTCTGATGCTGCGCACCGCATCGGCCAGCAACGTTTCCCCTGCGATGTGGTCCTCGTCTTCCGACGGCAGGGGCCGCGGTTCTGTGTAGAAGACCGGGTGTGGGGGAAGCACGTGAACCAGGTGCAGCGTTGTTCCCTGCCTCTCCGCAACCGCGGCGGCCCAGTGTGCAGAGGCTCTCGCTGCCGCCGAGTCGTCGACTCCGACGACAACCGGGGCGAGAGAAGGTGTCCCCGCGTCGGTCACGGTCGACTCACCGCGTGCACACCATGCGGATGGCGATAGCGCCGGACGTCTTCCCAGGTTTGCAGCGGGCGCATCCCCGTCGGTGGTCTTCCGGCCCGAATCGTCGACAGGTCTCCGTCAGTGACCATCGGCCCTAACCTCGGGCCACGGATAGGCGAACACTGAGGTGGACGCACCGACTGTCCGACCCAGGTCAGGGCGGAGTGCGATTCACCGAGGAGGCGATCGTGGACAGCACCATTCCCGACGAGAACGTCGTTCGCATTGCCGTGGACCTCGCCTGCCGGGCACCGTCGGTACACAACAGTCAACCGTGGCAGTGGACGTACGCCGACGGCCAGCTCGACCTCTACACCGAACGCGGCCGCCTCTTGGCTTCCACGGACCCGTCGGGCCGACAGTTGGTCGTCAGTTGTGGTGCGGCGCTGAATCATCTCCAGACGGCATTGACAGGGCTCAAATGGTCCGTCGACATTCGGCGCGTCCCGGAGGGTCCGCACTCGGGGCACCTGGCGACGATTCGGTTCCGCCACGACGCCCGGCCTCAGTCGCACGACTTCGATCTGCTCGCGGCGATCCGGCACCGGTATTCCGACCGCAGGCCATTCGGCCCGATCAGCGTGAAAACCCCGTTGCCCACGGCATTGACCGACATGGCGCGGGGCATGGACGTCCACCTGACACGGCTGGGACAGGATGCTCGGCCGACCCTTGCGAAGGCGACGGAGTTGACTGCGGCGGTACGGAAATACGATTCCGCGTACCAGGCCGAGCTCCACTGGTGGGCCGGTCATTCGATTCCTCAGGGTGGAATACCCGCAGATTCGCTCGCGACCGCGGAGAACCGTGACCGCGTCGACATCGGGCGCCGCTTTCCCGCAGGCCGCGACAACAACGCGGCCGCGGAGATCGACCGCTCGACGGTTCTCGTGCTGAGCACCGACACCGACAGCCGCGATGCGTGGCTCAGGGCTGGTGAGGCCCTGTCCGCGGTGCTGTTGGAGGCTACCGTCGGCGGTCTCGCGACCTGCCCGCTGACGCACACGACCGAACTACGGCAGAGCCGGGAGATGATCCGCGAACTGCTTCCCGACCGCGGCTTCCCGCAGGCCCTGATTCGGGTGGGCACGACTGAGAAGAAGTCTCCGCCGCGTCAGACCCCGCGACGCCCTGTCGAGTCGGTGTTCTCGATCGGCCGCCGCCATTCCGCTCGTTGACGCTCCGGAACGCGTGTACACGGTCACGACCTTTCCGCGTACGCGAGCACCGACAGGACCGTCGACACCGCGGTGTCGACGGCACTATCGACCGCGGGTGAAAGCCCGCGGCCACCGCCCAGATCAGCGACCTCCACAGCCAGGACGATCGTTCTGTGGGGCAGCCGATTGAGTACGGCGCCGAGCTGAATGGTGTGGTCGAGCGGGATTCCGTGCGTGCTGAACGTCCCCGCCCGAACGTCGCCGAGGTCGTCCGGAGTGAGCCGATAGACGGTGCCGGGTCGCGGCGGGTCGCATACGACGGCGTCCACCGATGACGGCCAGCTGCGCACCGGTCCACGCTTCGAGCAGAGTGGCCGGGTCCCCATCGGATACCGACACGCACACGTCCGGGGCGACGTGGTCCGCGACCTGCCGCGCAACGATCGGGCCGATCCCGTCGTCGCGGCGGAGATCGTTTCCCAGCCCGATCACCACGACGGTCATCGGCGGTCGACCGTGAGGGTCAGAAAGTGGGTGGCGCAGGAGATGCACGGATCGTAGTTGCGGATGGTTCGTTCGCACAGCGTTGTCAGATCGTCATCGGCCAGCATGAGATTTCCGTCCACCGCGCGCCGTAGATCGTGTTCGATGGCAGCCTGATTCTGCGAGGTCGGAGGAATGATGATGGCGGCGCGGATCGATCCGGTCGGATCGAACTCGTATCGGTGATACAGCAGTCCACGGGGTGCCTCGCTGACCCCGTGCCCGACCGTGCGTATCGGTAGCCCGGCGGTGAAGGGCTCCGCAGGCCGCTCGTATCGGTCGATGATCCGCAACGCTTCCTCGACGGCGTAGACGACCTCGACGGCGCGGACGACGATGCTGCGGTACGGGTTCCGGCACTGCGCGCCCAGCCCGGCATCGGCGGCGGTCTGCGCCGACACTCCGGCAAGCTGCGACGACTTGAGTGAGTATCGAGCCAGTGGTCCGGTGAGGTACCGGCGGCCGTCGAGCTCGGCGTGGAGCGCGGTCGAGTGCGGGACCTGACGCTCGACCACGTGCTTCGGAAATTCGTCAGCGGTGCAACGTAATCCGGTCGACGACCAGATCTCGCCGTCGTCGATCGCGTAGCTGGAGTCGTCGTGAAGTGCGAGGAGGTCGTGGTCGAGTTCGACGTCGGGGAAGTCGAAGGACGACACCCATCGGACGGTTGCCACGGCGTGATCGAGTGCCGTGCACAGTTCGTCGGACAGGGGAATCAGTTCGGCTGTGGTCGGCATCCGGTGGAACCCGCCGATTCGGACGTTGACCGGGTGGATCGGTCTGCCACCGATCACATCGAGGATCGCGTTTCCGGCCTTCTTCAACGACAGGCCCCGCTCGACGGCCTCCCGATCGCGCCGGGCGAGGGCAATCGAATCCGGGAGCCCCAGAAAGTCGGGTGCGTGCAGGAAGTAGATGTGCAGCACGTGACTGGCAATCCATCCGCCGCAGTACAGAAGTCGCCGCAGATCCCTCACCGCGTCGTCGAGTTCGAGTTCGCATGCCTGCTCGATGGCATTGCATGCGCTCACCTGGTAGGCGACCGGGCAGATACCGCAGATACGCGAGGTGATGTCCGGGGGTTCGAGAAAGTGGCGGCCGCGGAGGAAGGATTCGAAGAAGCGGGGCGGCTCGTAGATGTTGAGTTCGACGCGTTCGGCTCTCCCCTCGCGCACGGTTACGTCGACCCGGCCCTCACCCTCGACCCCGGCGAGGGCGCGCACGGTCAGTTCCCTATTCCGGGGCGCCACGGTCGTGCCCTTCCGATCCGTAGGCCGCTACGTTGAACGTGGCGAAGATGCGGCCTATGGCGTCCTCGTTCATTCCGCACGTGCGCAGCCACCCGCTCATCGCGGCGAGATTCGGGTCGGTGGTGGGACCGAAGCAGCCGTAGCACCCGCGGGAGACCGACGGACACAGCGCGCCGCACCCGGAGTGGGTCACCGGGCCGAGGCACGGTGTTCCGTCGGCGACCATCACACACGTCAGTCCGCGCCGCTTGCACTCGGTGCAGGTTTCGAGTGCGACGGTGCCGCGGCCGGGTACCAGCGTGGTCAGGACGACACTTCCGGTGCCGAGCAGCCAGCACCGGGTCGCCGGTTCGTTCTCGCGGAAGACGAATTCCCCCGCGGCGAATCGAACCGGGGTGCTGAGTTCTGCGAGCCGCAGCCGGTGCCTGTGGTCGAGGTGGCCGAGGGCAGGGGCAGCGGCGCTTCGTCGGCGTTCACCGTTGCTCCCGGTCGTCCTCCGGCCGATACGCCGGCATGAGCTGGACGAGCCGTGCGGCCTCTTCGGTGATGTCGATACCGACTGGGCACCAGTCGATGCACCGTCCGCATCCCACGCACCCGGAGCTGCCGAACTGGTCGAACCACGTGCCGAGTTTGTGGGACATCCACTGCCGGTACCGGCTCTCCCCTGACGTCCGGATGTTCCCGCCGTGGACGTGGCTGAAATCGGGTTCGAAACACGACGGCCAATGCTGCCAGCGCTCGGCGTGCTCGCCGGTCAGATCGGTGACGTCCTCACTGGTGGTGCAGAAACAAGTAGGGCATACCATCGCACAGTTTCCGCAGGTCAGGCACCGGCTGGCAACGTCCTCCCAGACGTCGGCTCCGCGCGCGTCGCGGAGCAGTGCACGAAGATCCACCTCGGGCATTGCCCGTCCCATCCGGCCGGCTGCGGTGCTCACGGCGTTCCGGGCCTCGTCGACCTCTGCGGTCGCGGCGGTGTGGTGGTCGACCTCGGCGAGGACGGCGGCACCGGATTCGGTGCCGGCCTCGACGACGAAGCGGTGACCGTTGTCGTCGATGCGCTCGGTCAGTGCCAGGTCGTATCCGGGGCCGGCCGCCGGTCCGGTCCCCATCGAGGCACAGAAACACACACCTCCGGGTTCGGTGCAGTGGGCGGCCACGATGAACAGGTGCCGGAACCTGCGGGCGGTGGTGCTGTCGGAATCAGGGTCCGGGCACAGCACCCGGCGCAGGACCGCGATCGCCGCGAGATCACAGCCTCGAACCCCCACGAATGCGTAGGGCCGCTCGTCGGGTGCCGGTGCGATGAAGGCACCGTCCCGGTCGACGGACCACTGCTGCTGTCGTGGCGGATGGAGGAAGCGTTTCCACGACTGCGGGCCGGCCGAGTGGCCGAAGACCGCGGCGTCGTCCCGCCGACGCAGCCGATACGTCCCGGGCCCGGTTGTCACACCCCAGCCGGACGGTAGCCGCGCGCCGGATTCGAGTTCGGCGAGAACGATGGCCGAGTCCTCGACGGTGGGACCGACAACGCAATAGCCGCGGGCGCGGAGGGCCTCGATCAGTTGGTCGAGGCCGCGGCGATTCAGAACACTCGCATCGGTGTGCACGGTCGATTGCCCATCCATGCGCTCACTCCTTTGCCTTACCGGCGGGTCCGGTCACTCGGTGAGGTGAACGCGGCTGTGCGTGGCCGCTTCTACGTCGGACGCGGTGAGCTCGATCAATTGGTGGGCCAGGTCGGCCAACGCACGTGCCGTGGCCAGTTCGTCCCCGATCTCGGGGATCTCGGTGTCCGCGGGATTCCGGCGGGCGAGCCCGACCCCGACGAGGGTGTGGGTATCGCGGGTTCGGAGCCGGGCCTGTGCCCGGGTCCTGGATCCACCCTCGTCGGCGTCGTGTTCGTCGATGACGATCTCGACGGACCACTTCTTCTCGTTCATGTTCATCGGCCTCCGTTCGGTGTGGACGCGGTGTCGCGCCCTCGATGTGGTTCTCGGGTATGGGGTGTGCCGCGATCACGAGGCCACGACCACCCTCGTATCGGTTGTCTTCGCGCACAGCCCGAGGACGGCGCGAAACCCGTCGGCTATCGAATCGGTCAAGGCGGCGAGATCCGGGACGGCATCGGCGTCGGCGTTGATCGCGACACAGCATCGTGAGGTGTAGGACATCAAGGTGACGTTGAACGCCGATCCGAGTGTGGGGCTGAACGCGTAGTAGTGCAGAATCTCCGACCCGGCGACGAACAGTGGCACTGGCGATCCGACGACGTTCGAGGCGACGAAGTCGACGTGTTTGAGCATGTTTCCGAGTGTCGAGGCCGGAAGCAAGTTCAAGGCGCCGGCGATCGTCGGTGACAGCGGAATCGCGGACTCGTGGCGCCAGGCATCCACCGTGGCGTGCACCCGGCGCATCAACTCGGCGGGGTCGTCGATGTCGGTGGGTAGTGCAAAACGTGCCAGGGTGATGCGGTTGCCTCCCACCTGGTCCGTCTCGGCACGCAGGCTGATCGGCAGCGTCATCCGCAGTTCGCTGATCTCGGCGCCGTGCAGTCGGTGGTACTTCGCCATTCCCAGCAGGACAGCAGCCAGAAACGCGTCGTTGATCGAACCGGCACCCGCCGCGGCCGCCTGAGCGAGCGCCTCCACCGGCACGTCGAGCACCGCACAGTGACGCCGCGTGCTGCGTTTCGACATCACCGGGGACAGCGTGGACACCACGGGACGCGTGAGGCGCAGTGTGGAGCCGGCTAGTGCGGCTGCGTCGCGCCAGGTGGCCCTCGGAGTCCGGACCAGTCGAACACTGTTGCGGCCCAGCGCGTTCGATGCACGGCGGGCCACGTCGGCGGCCGTGTTCCGGTACCAGGAGAGGCGGCCCGGCGGAGTGGGCGATTCACCGTTCGGCGCGGCCGTCCGATGGTCGGTCCGGTCCGGCCGCGGCCTGCCGTCGCGGGTGAAATCCACGATCTCCCGGGCAATCTGCATTCCACTGACACCGTCGGTGAGAGAGTGATGCACCTTCATCACGAGGGCGGACCTGCCGTCGTGGAGTCCGTCGAGAACGGTGAACTCCCACAGCGGACGGCGCTTGTCGAAGGCGGTCATCTCGGCGGTCCGGGCGAAGTCGAGAACCCCGTCCCATGTTCGTGGTTCGGGGAGGGTGTAGCGGCGCAGGTGCCAGCTGAGATCGAAATCGTGATCGTCCGCCCACCTCGGCGGCGCAAAGCCCATCGGAGCCTCGATCGCCGTCCGCCGGAAGAGGGGAACCAGGTCGACCGCCCTGCGCATCATGTCGACGAATCGGTTCTGGTCCGGACTGCGGTCGAGCAGCGCGACCGCCACGATGGTCGACCGGAGGATCGGGTCCTGCTCCATCCGCCACGACATGAAGTCCGTCTGGGTCATGTAGCGCTGATTCGTCGTGCTCACGTCGGTCAACTCGCTCGTCGATTGGGTCTGCGGTCGGTGGTCTTCGGTGTGTCCCGCCGGGGCCCGGTCCCTTGGGGTTCCCGGCGGCCACGGGTCACATCGGCATCATGGGCATGGGTGGCAGAACACCCGTGCTGTGCAGCCACACCATGAACATGTGGAACATCTGCATCGCATCCATCACGGTCACCTCCTTCGCCGTGCGCTCGTGTCAGGGTGTCGTCCCGGCGCGCAGAATGGTCAGGCGACTCCGGTATTCCTGCTCGTCGATCTCGCCGCGCGCGAACCGCTCGGCAAGGACCGCTTCAGCACTGCGAAGCGGCGGCGACCCACCGGGCGGTGCCGGGAACGGGTGACTCACATAACGGATCAGCAGGATGATCCCCACGATCAGCAGCCCCCAGAAAAGCGCCATACCGGTGAACATCAGTGCATACCCCCAACCGCCGAAATCATCGTCGTACATCACGGGGCGGCCTCCTACGGTCTGTTCGGCGGTGTGTGTCCGGGTCGGCCCGCCGTACTACCAGTGTCCAACCGTGCGAGGGGTGGTTCACAGGGTCTTTCGGCCGTTTCCGGTGGTTTCGCTCCGGCGGAATCAGCGCGCCGTATCCGGCGTTGTATACAAGCGATGGCGGTGGCGTACCTGCACGGTGAGCCCGTGGTCGACATCTGGTCGGGATGGGCCGCGCGCGACACCCGCTGGCAATCCGACACCGTGTCGGTGTCCTTCTCCACGGGCAAGGGAGTTGCGAGCACGGTGCTCCACCGGGCTGGTGGACCGCGGACTGATCGACTACGACGCCCGTCGCCACGTATTGGCCCGAGTTCGCGAGTGCCGGCAAGGAGTTGGTGACGGTGCGGGAGCTGTTGACGCACCAGGCCGGTCTGCGCCGCGTGCGCGGACTGGCACCGGGACCCTCGGCGCTGTTCGATCACGACAGCGTCGTCGGCGCACTCGCATCCGCGGCGCCGGATCGTCGCTGAGCCGTCATGCCGGGCTATCACGCCGTCACGTTCGGATCACTGGTCGCGGAACTCACCACTCGGGCGACCGGCTCGTCGTTCACCGACCTCGTCCGCGCCGAGATCGCCGAACCCCTCGGAATCCGGGAGTTCTGGTTTCAGGTTCCCGCGGAGGAACGTCACCGCATCGCGAAGTCCTTCCCGCGCATCACTCCCTTCGGGGTGCCCCTGGGAGACCGTGTCCTTCGCCCTATCGTGCCTGCCCGTGCTGCGAAACATCGCACACGCAGGCATGCCGGAGGGGCCAGGGGCGTAGGTCATCTGGCTGCAATGCGGCAGGCTCGACGCTTGGCCGCCTGGCACAGTCCGGAAAGTGACGGTTGACCCTACTCGGTGGACGACATCGTTGGTTGAATCCGAAGTGACACGACACCCCGGAGTTCGTCATGAATCCCCCACGGCACCATCGTCGACCGGAAGATCAGTCGACACCGAGACACACGCGCTCACCAGCGCCGGACACCAGACGACCGAATCGACTGGCCCGACCCGAGCCCACTGGCGGACTGGTGGGCGCGTGTGATGTCCGGTGCACACCCATCGACGAGAACCGTCGGCTAGAACATGCTCGGGCACCGAGCGCCGGGATCGAGCCCACCAACCGCAGAAGGAGTCGACATGCGAGCACTCGTGGTCTACGAATCGATGTTCGGAAATACCCGGCACGTCGCAGAGGCGATCGCCCGAGGTCTCGAGTCCACGGGAACCGTCACAGCAGTCCCGGTCGCCCGAGCCGGTGACGAAGACTTGTCCGGCTACGATCTCGTGATGGTCGGCGGCCCGACGCATGTCCACGGGATGAGTCGCGAGTCGACCCGCCACGGAGCCGCCGTGACAGCGCACAAACCCGACAGCACTGTGGCACTGGAACCTGACGCGGAAAGCGAGGGCCTCCGCGAATGGCTCGACGGGCTCCCCCCGACCCACGGGAAGGCGGTGGCGTTCGACACTCGCGCCGACGGCCCTGCCCTCCTGACCGGACGAGCATCGAAGGGTATCGGCCGAAAGCTACGCCGGCACGGGTTCGATCTCGTCGCCGAATCCGAGAGTTTCCTCGTCGACAAGGAATCGCGGCTCGAGGAAGGTGAGGAGACACGCGCCGAGCAGTGGGGTCGGACACTCGCCCAGCAGGTCACTTCCGGTCGCGCCTGATCATCGTGCTTCCGACGTAATCTGGGCATACCGACGTCGCGGCAGTTCGGAAAGCAGTTGACATGCGTCCACCACCCGGGGGCTGAGCCCATGTCACACGCTGCGATCGATCTGCGACGGCACGATGCGGTGCTCTTCGACCTCGACGTCGTGATGGCCGAGTCCGCGCGGGCCGACACCACGAGAGCACTCGTCCGTCAGTTGCAGAGTCTCGGGGTGGCGACGGCGGTCTTCTCGACCGATCGCGACGTTCGACCGGTGCTCGACGCCGCGAGAATCGCCGACGTGTTTCCCGTACGGGTCGACGGCGCCTCACCGGTCGACGCCGCCGACCGGCTGGGGGCGCGCCCGGGCGGTGCGGTGGTCGTCACGGCCTCCGGAGAAACGGCTGCCGCGGCCACGCGTGGCGGCTTCGCACTCGTCATCGGGGTCGGTCACGACCACCGCGCCGACGACTTGAGAAGATGCGGAGCAGATATCGTCGTCGTCGACCCCTCCGAGATCCCGTTCCGTGCAGGCGATCTCCGGCTATCCGAAATTCCGGACGCTCTGACCTCTCGGCACGAACTCCCCGCCGTCCTCCGTGTCCGCAGGCCCGCAGTGTTTCTCGACTTCGACGGCACCCTCGCGAATATCGTGTCCGATCCTGCGAAGGCCGTCCTGGTCGACGGTGTGGCCGCCGAGTTGGCCCGATTGACACGCAAGTGTCCGGTGGCCGTGATCAGCGGACGCGACCTCGCGGACGTGCAGACACGGGTCGGTATGGCGGAGATCTGGTATGCGGGCAGCCACGGGTTCGAATTGGCCGGACCGCAGGGGCAGTACTACCAGAATCCCGACGCTCTCGCCGCGGTACCGGTGCTGCATCACGCCACCCGCGCCCTCACCGACCGCCTCCGTGGCGTGCCGGGCGTGTTGATCGAGCCCAAGAAGTACACCGTCGCCGTGCACTATCGCAACGTTGCCGCCGATCGGATAGACGAGGTCGTTGCCACGGTCCACGATGTCGCCACGTCCGGGGAGGTCCGGCTCAGAGTCACCGGGGGTCGCAAGGTCGTCGAACTCCGTCCCGACGTCGATTGGGACAAGGGACGCGCACTGAACTGGGTCCTCGAGCACATCCACGACGCGAGATCCCTACTGCCGATCTACGTCGGCGACGACTTCACCGACGAGGACGCATTCGACGCCGTGACGGCGAACGGGGTGGGGATCGTCGTCCGCAGCAGTGAGGTCGGGGATCGACGGTCTGCGGCACGCTTCGCCGTGACCGATCCAGTTCAGGTCCGCGTACTGCTGCAGCGGCTGGCGGATCGTCTCGGCCGCGACCCCGAGACCGCGTCTGCCGCCGATGCATGGATGCTGTTCTTCGACGGCTATGAACCCGCGACCGAGAAGCTACGGGAGGCCGTCTGCACTCTGGGGAACGGCTACTTCGCCACTCGCGGGTGCGCACCCGAAGCAACCGCCGGCCCGGTCCACTACCCGGGCACGTATCTCGCGGGTGTGTACAACCGCTTGCGCGACGAGCGGGCCGGGATGGAGATCGTGAACGAAAGCATGGTGAACGCGCCGAACTGGCTGACGACGACCTTTCGTATCGAGGGCGGGCCGTGGTTCGACGTCGACGCCGTCGACCTGCTCGAGTACCGCCAGTACCTCAATCTGCGTCGCGCCGTACTCACCCGCCAGTTCCGGTACCGCGACGAGACGGGGCGAACGACGTCGGTCATCCAGCGGCGATTCGTCGCCATGCACCTCCCCCACGTGTGCGCGCTGCAGACGACGATCATCGCCGACCTCGACGTCGGTGTGCCCGCCCGTGGGTTGCACGGTGAGGCGTATCGGGGCCACGTCTTCTGGGACGAGTTGTTCGTCTTCCCGGTCCTGAATCTGCGGGTGCCAACCTTGACCCGGTCGTTGCTGCGCTACCGGTACCGTCGTTTGCCGGAGGCCCGCCGGGCCGCGCGGGCGGCCGGATATCGCGGCGCGATGTTCCCGTGGCAGTCGGGCAGCGACGGCCGGGAGGAAAGCCAGCAACTGCATCTCAACCCGCGGTCCGGTCGTTGGCTCCCGGACCCGAGTTGGCGCCAACACCACATTGGCATCGCGATCGCCTACAACGTGTGGCACTACTACCAGGTCACCGGGGACCTCGAGTTTCTCAGTGATTTCGGCGCCGAGATGCTGGTGGAGATCGCCCGATTCTTCGCAGGCCTCGCCTCCTACGAGGCGCCCCGGGGGCGCTACACGATCCGCGGGGTCATGGGACCGGACGAGTTTCATTCCGGCTACCCCGAGGCTCCGCACGAGGGAGTCGACAACAACGCGTATACCAACGTCATGGCCGTGTGGGTGATCCTCCGGGCGAGAGAGGCGCTCGATGTGATTCCGGCCCCGGACCGGTCCGATCTCGTCGACTCCATGAGCTTGGACGTGGGCGAGATGGCCCGGTGGGCGGACGTGAGCCGCCGCATGTTCGTTCCCTTCCACGATCGGGTCATCAGTCAGTTCGAGGGCTACGAGGCGCTGGCGGAACTGAACTGGGCCGGCTACCGGGAGCGGTACACCGACATTCAAAGGCTCGACCGCATCCTCGAGGCGGAGGGGGACGACGTCAACCGGTACCGGGCATCGAAGCAGGCCGACGTGCTGATGCTGTTCTATCTGCTGTCGGCCGACGAACTGCGTGATCTGTTCGAGCGACTCGGATATCAGCTCGAACCGGAGGCGATACCGCGCACCATCGACTACTACATCGCCCGGACCTCGCACGGTTCCACACTCAGCGCGGTGGTGCATTCCTGGGTGCTGGCCCGCGCCAATCGCGACAAGGCCATGGAGTTCTTCGACAGGGTGCTTGCATCCGACATCACTGACATCCAGGGAGGTACGACCTCCGAGGGGATCCATTTGGCAGCCATGGCGGGGAGTATCGACCTGCTTCAGCGCTGCTTCACGGGACTTGAAACTCGTGGTGATCGCCTCGTTTTCAATCCGGAATGGCCGAGAACGCTCGGTGCGCTCGAATTCTCGATCGTCTATCGCGGACATCAGTTGTGGCTGACCATCAGCGGTCGCCGCGTTCAGGTCAGTGCGGGCGCCGGAAATCAACGCGCGATCGAGATCTCGTGTCGTGACCAGGTGGTCCGACTGGAGCCGGGGTGCACGGTCAGTCTGGGCTAGCCACCGTCGGCGCTGCCCGTCCGCGACCGGCGCCTCCCACGGTCAGCTGACCGGCCATCCTGGTGTGCGGCCGCGATCGTTCCACTCTCGATCCCACTGGCGCATCCGGCGTCGGCCGTTCGTCCAGAGCACCCCCGAGTACAGCAGGAGGGAGCCGACCGCCGCGGCCGCCCAGACCGACAGTGCCGCGCTCACGGCGATCGCCGCGTTCTGCACTCGAGAACGGGGCTCGGCGACGACGTTGCCGTTCGTGTCCACCCATACGGTGACCGTGTCGCCGCTGTGCGTGCCGGGTCTGGTTTCCACGGCGGTCGAGCGCAGGGTGCCGTCCACCGAACGGAACCACGATCAGGATGAATGTGATCAGGACGGCCGCGACGACGGAGTCGCATCGGTCCGTGGCACGCATGAGGGGATTTCGGCTCCAGGGCGCCAGGCGCCACCAGGGCAGTGCCTGATCAGGATCATCACAGCCTCCTCGGACCGTCCTCCTGTTTTCGAGCCTTGCGCGCACGAGGTGAGTGGCTAGGGCCCAAGGTCATTGGCAGGGATGACCGGGGCCGGACCGGCCTCGGAAGAGTGGCCGAGAGTCACAATTGCCGCGCCGTTCTCCCGCGAAAAACCGAGAAGAGTGACTTTCGGCCCTGGAATCGAGCGCGCCGTTATCGCACCGTTGCGGAAGAGCCGGCGCACGACATCGGAACCACCCGTCGGCGAGGGAACGAGGAACATCATGTTCGAAGGCCACGCCACCGCATCGCCGCGCGATGATCGTCACCGCCGAGACGACGAACCTGAGGAGTTTCTGTACGTGCATCCCGCCGGCTTCGCGCTCTCAGTGGTGTCAGGGGCAGCGGCCGCAGGCCTGGTCGTCCTGCTCGGCGCCTGGCTCGCAACCCCCCTCGTCGGAGTCGGCGCCGCCGCGACACTCATCGCCACCGTCGGTCTGGCGGCGGCGATGTTGATGCCCCACCGGCCACGCCGGCATGGGGCGAGCCAGGTTCGTCCAGCTGCTCGATAACCGCCGGAGGCCCTCGAGTGGGACGCTTCGGATGCCTGCGGATCTCGGCGTAGTCTGATTTTCCGGAGCGATCACACAGCAAGACTGGAGGTTGCCGCATGATCAACGTCTTTCTCGTGGACGATCACGAGGTCGTCCGGCGCGGAATCGCGGACCTCCTCACCGCCGACCCCGACCTGACCGTCGTCGGTGAAGCCGCCTCCTACTCTCAGGCGATGGCACGAGTGCCCGCACTGAAACCGGACGTTGCAGTCCTTGACGTAAGACTCCCCGACGGCAATGGAATCGAACTGTGCCGCGAACTGCACTCACTGATGCCGGAATTGCATTGCCTCATCCTCACTTCGTTCACGGACGACCAGGCGATGCTCGACGCGATTCTCGCCGGGGCCAGTGGATACGTCGTGAAGGACATCCGGGGTATGGAACTGACCCAGGCGGTCCACGACGTCGGGGCCGGCAAGTCGCTCCTCGACAGTCGCGCCGCCGCTGCTCTGATGGTGAAGGTCCGCGCGAAAGCCAGTGAGAAGGAAGGAATCTTTGGGCATCTGACCAATCAGGAACGGACACTCCTCGCCCTGCTCGGTGAGGGGCTGACGAACCGTCAGATTGCTGCGCGGATGTTCCTTGCCGAGAAAACCGTCAAGAATTACGTGTCCAGGCTGCTGACCAAACTGGGGGTGGAGCGCAGGACTCAGGCAGCGGTACTTGCCACGAAGATGCCGTCGAGACCGTCCGACACCTGACGGGCGAAGCCCTGAGTCCAGTAGCGGTTCCGTCATGCGGCAACGCCACTACGTGGGAGAATCCGTCTCGTGACCCGTCAACCGGATGAGCACGACCGGGGTCCGCTACTCGGTAGCCTGTCCGAGCTGCGGCTCCGTGAGCTCCTGACCGAGGTGCAGGAACGCATCGCGCAGATCGTCGATGCCCGAGATCACGTCGACGGGCTGCTCGAGGCGATGCTCGCGGTCACGTCAGGACTCGACCTCGACGACACGCTTCGCACCATCGTCCATGCCGCGATCAATCTGGTGGATGCCCGCTACGGCGCGCTGGGGGTGCTCGGCCCGGGTGGGGGCTTGAGTGAGTTCGTCTTCGAGGGCATCGACGAGGAGACACGCGAGCGTATCGGCGACCTGCCCCGTGGTCGCGGGGTCCTCGGTTTTCTCATCACCAATCCGAAGCCGGTCCGGCTGGAGGACCTGTCTCATCACTCTGCATCGGTGGGATTCCCGGCCGAGCACCCGCCGATGAAAACGTTTCTGGGAGTTCCCATTCAGATCCGGGACGAGGTGTTCGGGAATCTCTATCTGACGGAGAAGGCGAACGGTGCACAGTTCACCGAGGACGACGAGGTGCTTCTCCGCGCGCTCGCGGCCGCCGCCGGGATCGCGATCGAGAACGCCCGCCTGTACGAGGAGTCCCGGACGAGGCAAGCCTGGCTCGAGGCGACACGTGAGATAGCGACCGAACTACTCGCGGGCAGCGAGACGGCGGAAGTGCTGCGGGTGATCGCCGACGACGCGCTTGCCCTCACCGGCGCCGACAGTGCTTTCCTTGCGGTGCCGGACGATCCCGACATCCCGTCGGACGAGGTCACCGAACTCGTGGTCACGGCGTCGGCCGGCACAGTGTCGGATCGCATCATCGGCCGGACTATCCCGATCGAGAAATCCACTTCCGGTGAGGCATTCCGCGAGCGGACACCGCTTCGGGTCACCGCGCTGGCCTTCGATCCTGGGTTCGAGACCGGAACCCGGTTCGGCCCGGCGCTGGCGCTGCCCCTGCGCGCCGCGCAATCGGTGGCAGGGGTTCTGGTGACGCTCCGTCACGTCGACGCGTCGCCGTTCACGGACGACCAATTGGCGTTGATGTCGGGGTTCGCAGATCAGGCGGCGGTCGCGCTGCAGCTCGCCAACAGTCAACGCCGAATGCGTGAGCTCGATGTCCTGTCCGATCGCGATCGGATCGCGCGGGACCTCCACGACCACGTCATCCAGCGACTCTTCGCGGTCGGCCTGTCAATGCAGAGCACCTTGCAGAGGGCGAAGGCTCCGATCGTCAAGGAGCGACTCGAACAGTCGATCGACGACCTTCACGACATCGTGCGTGATATCCGTACCGCCATTTTCGACCTTCACGGCGGTTCGGGTGGTATGACCCAGTTCCGACGGCGGCTGCACGAAATCGTCGCCGAGACCACCGCGGATTCCGGGTTACGCACGACGGTGCACATGTCCGGGCCACTGTCCGTCATCGACGCCGGGCTCGCCGAACACGCCGAGGCAGTCCTGCGTGAGGCGCTGAGCAACGCCGTCCGACACGCGCGAGCCGACACGGTCACGGTCAGCATCTCCGTCTACGACGATCTCACCATCGAGGTCGCGGACAACGGCACCGGCATTCCGAAGAACGTATCCCGGAGTGGATTGGACAATCTGGCTGTCCGGGCTCGGGAAGTAAACGGGCACTTCACCATCGACACGACCCCCGGTGGCGGAACCACGCTCCGGTGGTCGGCGCCGCTGCCCTGAACCGGGATCGGCTCCCCCCGGCTCACAGAAGGTGAGGACCTTCTCCCCTACGCCGGTGACGGACGCACCGTAACGATGAGAGGTAGCGGCATTTTCTGCCGCGCGCTTCCTGGAGGAGAACACCATGACCGCCCGACGCCCGATCGTTGTCGGAACAGACGGTTCACCGTCGTCCCTCCAGGCCGTCGCGTGGGCCGCGCAGGAGGCGGCGTTGCGTAATGCCCCACTGTCGGTGGTCTCGACCACGTTCGTGCCCGGCGCCTACGGTGTCCCGATCGGCATGCCGGAGAGTTTCTTCGACGACGAGGAACGCAACGGGAAGAACCGGCTGGCCGCCGCCGCGGAGATCGCCGTCCGAGCGGTACCGGGACATTCCCTCGACATTCACACCACCCTCTGCACCGGAACGCCGTCCGGTGAACTCCTCGAAAGATCGAAATCCGCAGCGATGGTCGTCGTCGGCTCGAACCGGCAGGGAATCGTCGAGCGCGGCTTCGTGGGATCGGTCAGCGCCGCGGTCGCCACCCACGCACCGTGCCCGGTCGCGGTCATCCGCGGCCTACCCGATTCCGACGTCACCCGACTCGAGGGCCCCGTCGTCGTGGGCGTGGACGGGTCGGCACACAGCGAGCCCGCCATCTCGGTGGCCTTCGAGGAGGCCGACCTGCGGCAGTGCGAACTCACGGCCGTTCACGCCTGGTCCGACGTCGACCTCCCCGTGCACTACGCGGGCGGTAGCGTTTCCGGGTGGAAGAAGATCGTCACCCAGGAAACGGCCCTCCTGTCGGAGAGTCTCGCCGGCCGGGCCGAGGATTTCCCCGACGTCAAGGTTCGGACGATGGTCGTCATGGACCGACCGGTACGCAATCTTCGCGAACAAGCCGACAACGCACGACTTCTCGTCGTCGGTAGTCGCGGACGCGGCGGATTCACCAGCATGCTGTTGGGATCCACGAGCCGCGCCCTGATGCACTCGGTGCGCTGCCCGCTCCTCATCGTTCGGTAGGGAGTCACTGTCCGAAGGGGGTCATGGAGGCTTGAATGAATTCCGACGGCCGACGACGGAGGTGACGGTGAATGAAGGCTCGGAGGCCACACGCGGTCACCACGGGCGTCGTCGTGTGCTCCCTTCGCCCCACCGACAGAATCGACGTGCAGGATCTGCACGAGCGGATGGATCAGCACGCCGCCTACCTGAGGTTCTTCGGAGCCCGTCCGAAGCATCTCGAGGATCTGGCCGAGTCACTGTGCCGGCAAGACCCCGGGCGTTGCGCAGTGGGTGCCTTCATCGGCGGCATCCTGGTCGGAGTCGCGAACTACGTGAGCCCGCCGACCAGTCGGACAACGACTCTCCGTTGGTCGAATTCGCGCTGGTGGTCGATCACGAGTACCAATCGCACGGAATCGGAACGATGCTGTTGACGCGGCTCGTCGACGCAGCGCGGGCGCACGGCATCGACAGGATGACGGCGGAGGTGCTGGCGCAGAACACCTTGATGCTCGAGGTGATCCGAGACCGGGGGTGGGCACCGGACGTCGCCGCCACGACCCGCCACAACATCGCGGCCGCGGAACGCAGGATCCTGCTCGACGCAGCGAGATCAGATCTGCGAACGTCGGCGGATGGGGACCGCCGAGGAGGAACCCGATGAGCGAACCGTCACCGTGCACCGTCCCGGTCCCGGTGGCACTGACACTGTGACTGCCGATGGTCGTGTGGCACACGCGTGACTATCCGACGGTGGTGCCGGCAGCGGATCCGTCGGTGAGCAGGGCGTAGAACCGCTCGACGTCGGCTCGCCGGCACAGGGCGGTGCCGGGTGCCTGCAGCATCGCCGCCCCCGCCGCGACGCCGTACCGCACCGAGTCGCTCAACGACCGACCGCACGCCAGGCCACCCACCACACCGGCGACCATGCTGTCGCCCGCTCCGACACCGCTGACCACGGGGACTTCGACCGACGGGAAATACTCGTCGCGGTCCCGCGTGACCAGCAGGGCGCCTTCGGCACCGAGGGAGAGGACCACGACCTCACAGACCCCCCGGTCGATGACCTCCCGAGCCGCAGCCACCTGGTCGTCGATCACAAACAACTCCCGCCCCGTCCAGTCCCGAAGTTCGCGAATGCTGGGTTTGACGAGAAAGACCCCGCCCCCGAAGCTGTCTCAGGGCCGGACCGGAAGTATCCACGATCACTCGCGCACCGAGCTCGCCTACGACGTCCGCCACCTGCTGGCCACGTAGTCGGCCCCTGACGCGACCTCGGTGACGAGGTCGAGACAGGCCATCTGTTCCCTCGCGGTCACTGTCGGTCCCGGCAGGACGAATCGGTACTGCAGACCCGGACACCGACGTGATGCCGTTACGTACGAGATGTTCCGCGAGAGCGAGATTGGTCGACACCGCCTGCCCGCACAGGGAGGTGGTGAGGCCCGCGCGGGTGGCACGCTCGATGATGACGTCGATGGCGTCGAGCACGGCTGGGTCCATGGTGTCGAACAGATCCCGGCAGATCTCGGAATCCCGATCGACTCCGAGAACGAGCTGAGTGAGGCCGCCAGTACCGAAGCTGCACGACCACGCTGAAGCGGTACCCCGCCGTGTCGAAGTGGTGTCGCGGCCCCGGGAGCCCTTCGGTTCCAGTGCGGTGGGAAGGACCTGATCGCTTCCGGTGTCAGGGGTGTTCCCTGTACAGCGCGGCGCCGGCGGTGACCCCCGCACCCACGGCGATGATCAGGACTCGATTCCCGGCCGGGATGCCACCCGTCCGGCGGTCCAGGGCTGCCACGAGGGACGCGGTATGCATCCGTTCGTCATCCGCGACCACAATCCGCGGCACGGGGACACCCAGGTGCTCGGCGAGCATCGCACGGAATTTCCGCCGGGCCGGAGCAGCCACGATCAGATCGACGTCGGCGCGGTCGACGGAGGATGCCTCCAGGCATTCCCGTGCCGCCTGCGCTGTGGCGGCTGCGAATCGCTCGTCCATCGAATCCGATTCCCGGAACCGCAGGACATTCCGCGAGTCCTCGAGTCCGACGGTGGCGCAGAAACTTTCACCGGCGTCCGAGCAATTCATCCAGTGGACGGGCCCCAAGCCGAATTCGTCGTCGGTCCAGCGGCAGAGGATGGCTCCACCCGTCGGCGCGAACGGAAAGTGCTCACTCATCCCACGTCCGGGATCGGCATCACTGGCAACCACCAGCGCCCAGTCGATCGTGTGCGACCGCAGGAATCCGTCGACGATCTGCAGACCGTTGAGAGCCCCACAGGATCCGTTCGCGACATCGAAGGAAAAGGTCCCGTGCGTGTCGTCGTGGGGGTCCTCCGGGTGGGCACCGATATCTTCCTGGATGAGTGCCGCGAGCGCGGGTTCGCCCAGATTCCGGTCACGGTACAACCCGACGTTGACGAGCAGGTCCAGGTCATCGGCATTCCGACCGGCCCGTTCGAGGCAGGTCTGGGCAGCCGACACCGCGAGATGCAATGCACTGTGGCGGGTACGCCAACCGCCTCGTGTGACGTCGAGCCGATCAATGACTGTGCCCATAGCGTGCCACCAATTCCTCGTCCAGGGTCAACAGAACGACACCGATCTCCAAACCCGAGGCGAGGGCGATCAACGCCACGGTCTCACCCGCTCGAATGCGGCCTGCCTCGAGTTCCTCGACGAGCGCGACGGTGTGCGTCGTCGAGGCCGTATTTCCGTAGCGGTCGACGGTGATGACGGCGTCGTGCCGCGGAGAATCGCCCAGCGTGGCGGTCACCTCCGCCATTCCTTTGCGGATCGCCCGCGCCGAGGTTTGGTGTGTGATCACGTGATCGACGTCGTGGAGGGAGATCCCGGCGGCGTCGAGCACCTCGTGCAACAACAGGGGGGTGTCTGCGATCGCCGCCCGCTGGATCCCCCGCGAATTGGTGAACATCCGGGCGCCGGGGTCGCCGCCCTTGGGGTAGGCGAGACAGAGCCGGCTGTAGTCGGCGACGGTGGTGAATCCGGCCAGACCGATCCCGGCCGATCCGGCAGGGGCACGCTCGAGGAGTAGCGCGGCGCCGGCGTCGCCGAGCGTGAGGCACGCGAGCTCCTTGCTCATGATGTTCCGGATGTGCTGGGCAGCATTTTGTCCGAGCTGCGAAATGTACTCACCACTGACGACAAGTGCCCGTTCGACGATTCCCTGACGGATCCAGTTGTTCATCACCGTCACACCGGTCAGCATCCCGGCGCACGCGTTCGAGAGATCGAAGGTCATCGCCCCCTGCGTGCCGATCGCCTGGGCGACAGCACTACTCATCGTCGGTTCCAGCCATTGGGTGAGCCCGCCGTGAAACTTGGTGATGCTGCAACTGACCACCACATCGATCGACGCGGCGTCCCGATTCGACCGTTCCAGGCAATCCAGTGCCGCCGAGATCGCCAGTGTGTAGGAGTCCTCGTCCCCCACCGACACCCGGCGCTCGCGGATCCCGGTGAGCCGCTCGAGGTCGATGTGAGTCGAGTGCCGGGTGGTCGACATCAGGTCCGTGGTCGTGAGATGTGTCGTGGGTAGATGCCGTCCGGCCCCGGCGAGACGAGTAGCGAACGGCATTCGCAGGTCGTCGTTCTCGGTCTCCATGACCAGCCAACGCTTGACCATTCTCTTCACCTCCGTGCTCACTCCACGATCGCGCACCGGCGATCTCGTCACCAGGGCATTTGGACCCTTCCGGGGGATCGTTCGAGGAATGCGACGAGGTGAGGCCCTAGGACCCTTGTCCCGTGATGGTGGCACGCCGACGCTGGTGGACGAGGAGAGGAGCCGTCATGCAGGCACAATATCTCGACGCCGGAGATCTGCGATGGCCATGGGTCGCGGCCGCCACCGTCGTGGGCTTCGCGGCATTGTCGGTGACGTCTCCCCTCACCGTCCTCGGGGGTGCAGCAGCGGTCGTCTTCATCGGACTCGGCGTCTTCCGTAATCCGCATCATCGGGTCGTCGGCGCCGCGATCGTGTCGGTCGGTGTCGGACTGATGGTCCCGGGTTTGCCCGCCCTTCTTCTCCACGGTGTGAACTCGCTGTGAGCGGCCGCTCCGCGATTTGGAGACTGTGTGCCCTGTCGAGACGGTCACGCGGCGGTGGCACATTCTCTACGTGGCCGGCACGACCGAACAGAGACGAGGAATCGACATGCAGACTGATTCACCGATAGTCGTGGGTGTGGACGGATCGGCGCAATCGCTCGACGCCGTGCGCTGGGCCGCCGATGCGGCCGTCCACCATCGAGTCCCGCTACTTCTGGTGTCCTCCCTCCTGACGGCGCCCGGTACATTCGGCGACGCCGTCAACCTCTCCGCAGGTGTGTTCAGCGGCGTGGAATATGCGGGCACTCAGCGTCTCGCCACGGCCGCGGAACTCGCCCGGCGGAGCGTGCGCGGCAACCACCTCACCCTACGGACGGCGTTGCGTCACGGCTCGGCCGTGCCGGCCCTGCTCGACGCCGCGAAGTCGGCGCGCATGCTGGTCGTCGGTTCCCGTGGCCTCGGAGAGTTCACCGGCGGCCTGGTGGGATCGGTCAGCGCCGCGGTAGCCAGTCATGCACCCTGCCCGGTGGCGTTGATCCGCGGAATGCCCGAAACGGACGCGCCGCCATTGGACGGCCCGGTGGTGGTCGGTGTCGCCGTTGCCCCGGCCGATCTCAGCGACAACGAACTTCCCTGGTCGGCAATCGCGACCGCTGAAGAGGCCGTCCTGTCGGAGAGCCTCGCCGGATGGAAGGACAAGTATCCTGACGTGTCCGTCCGCAAGATTGTCGTCCGAGATCGACCGGTTCACCACTTGCTTCAGCAATCGCAAGGAGCGCAGTTGGTGGTGACCGGCAGCCGTGGGCGGGGTGGTTTCACCTCGTTGCTGCTCGGTTCGACGAGTCGGGCGCTCCTCCACGCGCTCACCTGCCCGCTGCTGATCGTGCGCCGGTGACGAGACGAGACGCCTCCACCGCCGTCCCGGCCGGGCGGACCGTGATGAGTCCCCTCCTGAGGATCGGCCGCGCACTGGGGGCCTTCGGGTTCGTCGTCGTTGCAGGCACGCTCGGGTATGTCGTCCTGGGCTTCGGCATTCTGGATGCGCTGTACCAGACGGTGACGACGATCAGTACGGTCGGGTTTCGTGAGGTCCACCCACTCGGTGCGGTGGGCCAGATCTTCACGATCCTGCTCATACTTGCGGGTGCCGGTACGGCCCTGTACACCTTCGGGGTAATCCTCGAAGCACTCATCGAGGGACATCTACGTCAGCACATGGAGCGTCGGCGAATGGACAGACACATCAGCCGGATGACCGGGCACGCGATCATCTGTGGTTTCGGCCGGGTCGGACGGGCCGGAGTGCAGTACCTGGCCACGCTCGGGATGCCGGTCGTCGTCGTCGATCGAGATCCGGAGCGCCTCGCCGACCTCGACGTCCCGACAGTAGTCGGGGATGTCACTGACGACCAGGTTCTCGAAGCGGCGGGAATCGGCCGTGCCCACGCTCTGATCACGGCGCTCGACACCGACGCGGACAATGTCTACGTCACCCTCTCGAGCCGCGCGTTGCGGCCGGATCTGATCATCATCGCCCGCGCCCGCAACGACGGTTCGACGTCCAAGCTGATTCGGGCGGGAGCAAACCGCGTCGTCAACCCTCAGCTCATCGGGGGGCGCCGGATGGGTGCCTTCGCGCTCCAGCCACACGTCGCCGAGTTCCTGGACGTCGTGATGCACGACGAGACACTGGACTACCGGATCGAGGAGGTCGAGGTCTCGGCTGGTTCGCCGCTGGCCGGGCGGACGCTGGCGGAAGCGGACCTCGCGGCGGCCACCGGCTCGCTGTTGATGGCGTTGCGGTCACCGACGGGGCAGTTCGTTGCCAACCCCCCGCTGGAGCGACGTCTGGACCCGGGCACGATTCTCATTGCGCTCGGAACTGCGCCGCAGCTCGATGCGCTCCGCCGCGAGGTCAAGCAGAGTGAGGGAATCGGCTCACCCTGAACGGTTTCCGGCCCTTCATCGTGCCTCCTCCGGGGTGCGGCGAGCCCACCGGAAATACGCAATGGGTCCGATGAAGTTCACCGCGATCACGGCAGCCCATGTCGTTTTGCTCCCCCTGATCTCGCGGGGATCACGCTTCGCGAGATCTGCCCAGGCCGCCACGGCCAGCCCCAGCTGCACCGCCGCCGCCGCGACCAGCGCGGCGCGCTGCGGCGTTGTCAGACTCGACCACGTCACACGCCTCTTCCATGGACTCATCGATGCTCCTCCGATCTCACCTCCACCGGCACGGCACCGCGAGAGCAATGCCTCTGCGGCGCCGACCACTGGATCTAGGTCCGCCTTTCCGTGTCCCGGGTCGATTCGGCGGCGATGGTGCCTGCCCACGCGCACACGTCCGACCAGTCCCGGGCGTCGCCGTAGTGCCCACCCATGAGCGTGAAGACGACTCGCCCGAATCCTGGCGAATCACCCGGGGTGATCGCCCCGGCGAAGAATCGGTGGTCGCGCACAGCGGCCGCATCCCGCAGCAATTGCACCGCTCGAGGCTTCGGTGTCATGCGACGCAGAAGACGCGCCAGCCGCTTGGACAGGGTCGTGCTGGTGACGCCCACCGACGACACCGAGAACGCCCATACTCGCTTCCCTTCGAACTGCGACCGCAGGCGCTCGACCGCATCGGAGGCGTCGGCGAGCCACTGCCCGTCATGGATCGCGCTTCCGAGAACGATCACGTCGTAGGAGTGCACGTGTGACACGTCCGCGGCCGCCCGCACATCGACTTCCTGCCCGAAACCTTCGATACACGACCCGAGTCTCTCGGCTATCCCGCGGGTCGAGCCCTTCGCTGTCGCGTACGCCACCAGTACTTTCATGGGCGGGGCCTTTCCGGAGAGGTGTCGGCACCGGAATCGTCACCGCTCGAGTGAGGCCCGGGCTCATCTGGCTCGAACGGTCCCTGGTCGAGGCGGAACGGTGGGTACTCGTCCCGCATCAGGGTCGCGTAGGCCGCGACGCGAAACGCCCAGCGGTTGATGCCCATCACGAAGTCGAAAAGACCGTGTGGGTACCGTCCGGTGAAGAGAAGCGCAATTGCCCGAGAAGGTCACCACGAGACCGAGCAGAGAACCGACGAGCCACGTCTGCCCGTAGTGCGCACCGTCGGTGGCGAACGCTCCGGCACGCCAGCTTCCGAACCACCCTCCCGCGAGT
The DNA here is from genome assembly GCF_048381435.1 of Rhodococcus mengyinensis. Taxonomy (NCBI): domain Bacteria; kingdom Bacillati; phylum Actinomycetota; class Actinomycetes; order Mycobacteriales; family Nocardiaceae; genus Rhodococcus; species Rhodococcus mengyinensis. Next base: position 238,606 of record NZ_JBLWIT010000133.1, read on the forward strand.
AGCGACAGAATCAGGTAGTGCGGGATCGCCAACAGCCACCACTTCACGAGCACCAGTCCGCGGGACAGCCGCACGGGATAATCGACGTCGAAGTCCGCCGGATAGTCGGTACGTTTCAGGGTGAAGGGTGGGTAGCGGTCCGTCGCCAGGGCCGAGTAGGTATAGAACTGCACGCGCCACCACCACCGGAGAACGCCGACGCCGAAGTCGAAGAGGGCCCGCGGATACCGCGCCGTGAACAGGATCACGAATCCGGACACCAGGGTGGTGACGACGAACGCGACCCCGAGGAAGAAGAGCACGAAGTAGTGCGGGATCGCCAGTAACCACTTCACCAGCCACAGCCATCGCGACAGTGGCTCGTCGAGTTCACCGACGAGACGAGTGGGATAGACGGTCCATGGAACCTCGGGGTGGGTGACGTCGCCGGCGAACGTGTCGCCGGCTGCGTCCCGTCCGACGGGATGCGGTTGCGGCGGACCGTGTCGACCCAGACCGATCGCTCCTGCCACGATCAACGGGATTCCGATGATCAGAAAGACGACTGCGCCGATCAGGACACTCAGAGCGAGCGGTCCGAGGAAAGCGAGGCGTGCCCCGGCCTGAATGTCGGCCGACACCCCGGGGGCGGCGTCGGCATTCATCACGACAGCCGTCCAGGCACCCTGCTGCAGCTCCCAGCGCACTTCTTGTGTGCCGGGACCCGATGAAAAGGTCGACCAGAACGACTGCGCCCCTGGTGCTTCCGCGGGCCGGGTTCCAGGAATCTGCCGATAGGTCGGTCGGAACGGATCGAAGTGCACGTCTGTCACCTCGGTGCGAGCAACGTCGGTGAAGTATTTGTCGACCTCGTCACGAGGGCCGATCCCGATGAAGATCTCCTGGCTGGGATCGGTCGCGGTGGCTCGCAGCAGTACCCGGCCGAGGTCCTCGGTGCTGAACCCTTCCGGCAAGTCGGCGCCCTCGAACAGATCGACCTTCTCCGATACCAGGGCACTTTCACTCGTCTCGAAGTGCTCACGCGGCGAGGTGAAGTGCCCACCGTCGCGTTGCATGAAGTAGGCCCACCCCAGAAACACCGCGGCAGTGAGCAGCGCGAACCCGGTCAGGGCGCTCAGACAGCCCAAGACGAGAACAGCCACTCTGCCGGTTCGCACAGGAAATTCCTCCCGGTCCGTGTCCCCGAAGTCTCAGTGTGGGTCCTGGCTCCATCGGCGCGTCAGGGTCATTGGTCACCACCTCGCCCGATGGTCGCGCGTGTTTGCGGCAACGAAAGAACGCGGACGAAAGGCCCTAGTACACCGGCCGGTGGATCAGCGACAGTTGAGCAGGACAGGAGCTGACATGCACCACGTCATAGAAGTGCACAGTCTTCACAAACACTTCGGTCACGTTCACGCACTGGACGGGTTGGATCTCACCGTCGACACCGGCGAGATCCACGGCTTCCTCGGGCCGAACGGTTCCGGAAAATCCACCACCATCCGTGTACTGCTCGGGATCCTGCGCGCCACGTCGGGTCAGGCCCGGATGCTCGGTCGCGATCCGTGGTCCGATGCAGTCGCGCTGCACCGTGAAGTGGCCTACGTGCCCGGCGATGTCACACTGTGGCCATCCTTGTCCGGTGGCGAAACGATCGACCTGCTGGCACGACTGCGCGGCGGACTCGGCGAACAACGCCGCGGAGAACTCATCGATCGGTTCGATCTGGATCCGCGCAAGAAGGCGCGGAGCTGCTCCAAAGGTAACCGGCAGAAGGTAGCCCTGGTGTCGGCCCTCTCGTCACATGCCAGGGTTCTGCTCCTCGACGAACCCACCTCCGGTCTGGACCCATTGATGGAGCAAGTCTTCCGCGAGTGCGCCCGCGAAGCGGTCGACCGCGGCGCCACCATCCTGTTGTCGAGCCACATCCTTTCCGCGCCGTCGGCGATGCCGGTTCCGGGACGCTGTCGTGGTTGTCACCGCAGGGCTGGTCGTTGCAGCTGCGCCCGTTCGCCGAGGAGCGCTGGTGGACACTTCTCCTGCATGTGGCAGGGACCGCGGCATCGACCGTCGCCGCCTACGTGCTGCTCCGCCGCCGCGATATCGGTGGCGGTCTCATCGCCGAACGCCCCGGCGACGAGACCGCCGGGCCTGCTCTCGCGGGGCCCGTCGGTCTGGCGTGGCGGATGCACCGCGGGACACTGCTCGCGTGGACCGTCGCCCTGCTCCTGTACGGACTGTTGTTCGGCAGCGCCGCTCACGGGCTCGGCATCCAACTCGGCGACAGCCGGACGATCAACGACGTCCTCGCCCGCCTCGGCGGAAATGCAACCGTGGAAGACGTCTTCGTCGCCTTCGCGCTCACCATGCTGGGCATCGCCGCGTCGGCCTACGCGATCTCCGCCGCACTCCGGCTCCACTACGAGGAAGCCGCGCAACGCGGCGAGCCGGTGATCGCGCAACGCGGTCGGCCGCGTCCGGTGGGCACTGAGCCACCTGCTGTTCGCGGTGCTCGGCCCGGCCGTCGCGATCACCGTCGCCGGTGTTTCCGTCGGGGTGACGTACGGCGCGGCCGTCGGCGACATCGCGGGCAAGTTCCCCGCGACGGTGGCCGGCGCGCTGGTTCAGCTTCCCGCGATCTGGATATCGGCCGGAGTAACCGTGGCACTGTTCGGACTGCTGCCCCGCCTCGCGCCTGCCGCATGGGCCGTCTATGTGACGTTCATCCTGATCTTCATGGTCGGCGCTCTCTCCGGCCTCCCGGCCTGGGTCCTCGACCTGGAACCATTCAGTCATCTTCCGAAACTGCCTGGAGAAGCATTCGACCCGGCACCGATCGTGTGGGAGTTGGTTTTCGCGGTCGCACTGATCACAGTGGGATTGATCGGTTTCCGCCGGCGCGACCGGAGGTGACCGATCCGGGTATCGAATCTCGCCGGCGAACACGGGCCGTCAGCTCAGCGCGGCCCGGACCACCAGTTCGAACGTCGGCCGCGGATCCGTCGTGTCGTGTCGGGCGATGCGATGCAGGATCAGGCCTTCTGCGCAGGCCATGACTGCGGTGGCGGCGGCCTGCGGATCCCGTGCTCCCAGCCGGTGGAATGCCGAGACGGCCGACGCCTCCATGGCCGCGCGCCCCCGTGCCAGCGCCTCCCGGAGAGCGGGGTCGTGGCTGGCTTCGAGGAACAGGACCAGCCGTGCGGCGGTGACGGTTCGGTTGGCGACGGTCGTGTAGTCGATCAGACCGCAGAGCGCGTCGACGAGGTCGTCTGCGGATGTCGGTGCCAGTACACCGACTTCGGCCATCTCGCGTTCCACGATCGCGTCGACGGTGCCGGAGAGCAGCGCCGCCCGGGTGCGGAAGTAATTGGACGTCGTCCCCTTCGAGAGGCCGGCGCGTTCGTCGACCCGGGCGTGGGTGAGTGATCGCAGTCCCTCGGTTCCGACCAGGTCGATCGCTGCGTCGAGCGCTGTCGTTCTCGTTGGCGTCACACGGATACTATAAACATAGTGACTTGACACTATGATCGTAGTAGCGTGAGGTCATGAGACACGAGGCCCGCGGAAACGACAGAGTTTCCGGACCGAACGGCGAGCCGGACAACACCTTTCCCGCACTGGACGGTGTCCGGCACCGCTACCTCCGACTCCCCGGCCTGCGCATGCACGTGGCCGAGGCCGGTCACGGCGAACCCGTGGTGCTACTCCACGGCTTCCCCCAGAACTGGTGGGAGTGGCGCGGGGTCCTCCCCGGGCTGGCCGCGCATTACCGGGTGATCTGCCCGGATCTGCGCGGCGCCGGCTGGACGGACGCCCCGCCCACCGGATACACCCGCGAGCAGTTGCTCGCCGACGTCGTCGCGCTGCTGGACGCGCTCGAACTCGACCGGGTCTGCCTGATTGCGCACGACTGGGGCGCTCTGCTCGGATACGAGCTGTGCCTGCGCGCGCCGCACCGTGTGCGGAAATACGTGAGTCTCGGTGTCCCCCACCCGTTCGTTCGGTTCGATCCACGGCTGCTGCTGACGATCGCACGACACGGCTGGTTCGAACCCGTGATCGCCGCACCGTTCCTTGGTCCACGCCTGCTCGGCCGGGGGCGTCAACGACTGACCTACCACCTGCTGCGGGGTTTCACCACGAACCGGAACACCTGTTCGGAGAACGACATCGAGCTGTTCGCCGCCCAGCTGCGCGAACCGGCCCGCGCCGACGCGGCGTCCGCTCTCTACCGGTGCTTCATCATGCGCGAGGCCGCACGGATCATGTCCGGCGCGTACCGGAACCGCCGGCTCGGCACCCCCACCCGGGTGCTCATCGGCGCCGAAGACCCCATTGTGCGCCCGGAGTTCCTCGGCGGATTCGAGAAGCACACCGATGTCGTCGAGGGCGTCTCACACTTCCTCGTCGACGAGCGGCCGGAGGTAGTGCTCGCACGCGCGCTCGCATTCTTCGCGCCGCCGGGTCGGGGTCACGAGGCGGCGACGGGCACCTGACGGACCGGATCGATGCTCCCTGGACGCTCGACCTCGCCGAGGGCGAATCCCACGCCGCGCACGGTGTGGACGACGTACGGCGATCCCACGGCCACCAGTTTCCGTCGCAGGGAGCAGACGTAGGCATTGAGGACGTTCGTCTTCGATTCGACCGTCACACCCCACACCATGAGCATGAGGTCGCGGCGGGTGACGACCCGGTCGACATTCTGCGCGAGCACGGTGAAGAGGACGAATTCCGTCCTGGTCAGCGTGGTGCGGAGCCCGTCGTGGTCGGGTTCGTGGGGTTCCTCGCACAGGCAGACGTCCTGCGCGCCGTCGGGCACCTGCGCGGGCACCTCAGGCTTCACCCGGCGGAGGATCGCGCGGAGCCGTGCGACGAGCTCGTCCGCCCCGACAGGCATCTCCATCACGTCGTCGGCGCCGGCCTCGAGGAGGTCGCTGCGCCGGTTGCCGGAACGGAACGTGCCGATCACCACAACGGCGAGCGCGAATCGCATCGCCTTCAACGCACGCACCGTGGTGTCGGCGTCGAGATGTGGTGATCGTGCGTCGACGATCACCACATCGGGGGGTTCGATCCGCGACCGCACCGGCTCCGCATATGTCCTCGTGACGAAGAACCCCGCGTCCCGGAGGCGCTCGACGAGGGATCTCTCGACATCCGCGTCGATCAGCAGGACGCGCGGACGGGCGATGGCCGAACTCGACACAGCGTTCATGCGGGTTCCTCCTGTTTTCGAGCCTCGCGTCGGGGTTCCTGTTAGATCAACCCGGGACTGAGATCAAGTTCCCACGCCGCAGTTGATGACGATATCGGGCGAATCTCCCCTATCGTTACCGAGAGACCGCTGCATCAGACGATCGGGAGGTCGTTGTATGTCCCAGCTCCAGCACCTCACACTGCACGGGGACGCCGTCGCATACCGGATGGAGGGTGAGGGCGAGACGCTGCTGCTCGTGCACGGGATGGCGGGAAGTTCCGCGACGTGGCGTGCCGTTTTCCCGCAACTGGCGCAGCGGTACCGGGTCCTGGCGCCGGACCTGCCCGGCCACGGCGATTCCGCCAAGCCGCGCGGCGACTACTCGCTGGGCGCGTTCGCCGCGTGGCTGCGCGACCTCCTGAACGAACTGGGCATCGAACGGGTGACCGTCATCGGTCAATCCCTCGGCGGTGGGGTGGCGATGCAGTTCAGCTATCAGCATCCCGAACTGTGTGACCGGCTGGTCCTCATCGGCAGCGGCGGACTGGGACCGGACGTGAACTGGACCCTGCGGTTGCTGGCGGCGCCGGGGTCCGAGTTCGTCCTGCCCTTGGTGGCGCCCACCGTGGTTCGTGACGCCGGAAACAAGGTCCGTGGCTGGCTGGCGGCGGCCGGGTTCCACTCGGTCCGCGGCGACGAGATGTGGAACGCCTACTCGTCGCTGTCCGATTCGGCCACCCGGCAGGCGTTTCTGCGGACGCTCCGCGCGGTCGTCGACCATCGGGGGCAGGCGGTGAGCGCGCTGAGCCGTCTGTACCTCAACGAAGGTCTCCCGACGCAACTGATCTGGGGCGATTCCGACGGCATCATCCCGGTCGCGCACGGATACGCGGCGCACGAGGCGATTCCCGGGAGCCGGCTCGCCGTCCTCGACGGTGTCGGGCACTATCCCCACCTCGAGGATCCCGCCGCGGTGGTCGAGATCATCGACGACTTCGTCTCCACGACGCCGGCGCGGACCTGAACGATCCGTTCCCGGCGGCGCTCGCGCGGCGTCCGGTGACCAGAATGTAGACGCTGACCAGCAGAACCCACGCCGGGAACGCCAACGTCGACCAGAGGCTGAAGTCGACGATCACCAGCAGCCCCAGGGCCAGCAAATACGTGGTCACGACGAGCCATCGCGGCATCAGGCCGGTCCGCAGCCAGATCGTCCCCAGCGAGATCATGAACACCGCGGCCATACGCAGCGCGTAGACGTGGTTGATCTGCAGCATGATCTCGCGGCCGAAATAGACGATCTCGTTCGCGGAGCTGCCCGAGTGACGGGCAATGGCGAGGACGCCGCCCGCCACCCCCATCGAGACGAAACCCATCGCGAGAAACAGCAATCCGCTGCCGAGGAACACCGTCGCGAAGAATCGGTCCTCGAGGTCGCCGAGCCGGTCGCGGATGACGCCGATGAACCAGAGGAACGCGATCCCCGCGAACGGAGCAAGCAGCAGGGCCGCCTTGATCCGCATCTCGCCGCTGCCCACCCAGGGGGTTTCGTCGAACGGGTCCGCCGGCAGCGCGGTCCGCAGGAGGACGAGGCTGGTGGCGAACAGCACGGCGAAGACGATCCCCGCGACGGCCGCCGAGCGTGGCGTTCTCAGCCGGCGGAGGTCCTGCGCGCGCTGCGTTTCGGCCATGAGTCAATCCTCGCTCGAGGGGCGTTCGGGATTCACCGATTCGCGTCAACCGGGGAACACCCGCCGGTCGGTTTCCCGCTGGGCGGAACGCCGCATGGCGTGCCGCATCCCCGAGAACTGTGATGTCAATTACACATTCACGAGACTTCGACCACCGAATGTGACCACCCACCCCTACCGCCCGGCTCGGGCCGCGCCGCAGTGCCGCGGCGCCGTCACGAGTCCCGTGCAGGTATTCGAAAGGACCCGATGATGGTCACCCATGCGACCACCGAGCGATGGACACCCCGCCTGATCTTCTCGCTCGCCTCGATCGTGTTGCTGCTGGAGATGCTCGCGGTCAGCTACATGATGATCTCGATCGCGTTGCCGCAGATCGTCACCCACTACCAGACGACGCAGGGCGCATGGCTGCTCACGGCGTTCCTGCTGGTGGGAGCGATCACCTGCCCGCTGATCGGCAAGCTCGCCGATACACACGGCAAACGGAGACTCCTGCTGACGGCCGTGGGCCTGTCGGCGCTCGGGTCGCTGATCTCGGCGATCGCACCGACGTACGCGGTGCTGATCGCCGGCCGCGCCCTCACCGGTCTGCTCGTGCCCTGCCTGTTCCTGAGCTATTCGCTCATCCGCGACGTCTTCCCCGCCCGGACGGTGGCGTTGGCGGTCAGCATCGCCACGAGCGGCATGGGACTCATCGCGATCCCCGCACCGTTCTTCACCGGCTGGCTGATCGACAATTTCGGCTTCCGGAGCATCTTCTGGTTCTTCGTGGCCGGTCTGGTGATTCTCGCCGTCCTGATCCGGGCGACGACCGCGGAATCGCCGGTGCGCCTGCGCGCCCGCATCGACCTGATCGGCGCGGCGCTCCTGGGAGCCGGACTCGCCGGCATCCTCGTCGGGGTGAGCTTCGGGCCCTCGTGGGGCTGGACGTCGGGGTCGACGATCGGGTTCCTCGCCGGCGGTGTCGCCCTGCTGGTGGCGTGGACGGTGTCCGCACGACTGCTCGCGGACCCGCTGATCGACATCCGGTTCTTCGGTAAGCGGCCGGTGTTCCTGACGGCGCTCGGCGCGGGATTCTGCTACGGCACGTCCGCGGTGTTCACGATCATGCTCCCGATGATGTGCATGACCCCGGCGATCCTGGGGCTCGGCTACGGATTCGGCATCAGCGCAGAGGGATTCGCGATCTTCCAGGCGCCGCTGGGTGGCGCCGTGGTGATCGGCGGACTAATCGTCGGAACCCTGGTCCCCCGGAACGTCCGCCCGCGGACCCTGATGGTCGTGGGCATGCTCGTGATGGCCGCCGCCTGCCTGCTCACGGCGATGGTCCACGATGACAAGGCACTCCTGATCGGCTTCGCCGCACTCCTCGGCGTGGGAATGGGCATGGGGTACGCCTCCGTCCCGAACCTGCTCATCGCCGCGGTGCCGCCGCAGTTGCAGGCGACGACGGCGAGCATGGTAGCGGTGTTCCAGAGCATCCTGCCCGCAATCCTCCCGGTGATCGTCTTCTCGGTGTTGAACTCACACATCGCGACCGTCATGCAGGGTGCGGTCTTCTACACCGACACCGGCATCACGATCGCGTTCGTGATCGGCGCGATCTCGGCGCTGCTGGGCGCGGTCGTGGCCTTCGCGTTGCCCCGCCGGATTTCGCAACTGAGCGCGCCCGGTTCGGGGTCGGCGGCCGCGGCCGACACGGACGGGGCCGTCGTCCTCGCCCACTGATCCGCCGGTCTCACACCGTCGTCGCCGC